>JACDGP010000248.1 GCA_013821605.1 Herpetosiphonaceae bacterium | reverse complement strand
GCTCGGGGCCATACGCGCCTTGAGTCGTCTGGAAGGCGTGACCGAGACCGTGCGTCATACGCTCAACATCCTCGCGTCGGTCGATCCAACGTGGGTGCTGGCGCATACCGATGCCAGCTGGGTTGATGGTTGCGTCAGGATTCAGTCGCGAACAGTCGATGATGACCAATGAAACCGACACTGACCCCCTTACAATCTTGAGGTTAAGCTGCCATGAGACTGCTCATCAGTGCCGTCCACCGGGCGCAGAACTCCTGTCGTTGCTCAGCGAGTGGTGGAACATGTTCGCCCATGCTCTGACGGACACGGAAAAACTGCCGCTGCTCGTCGAAGGCCCGACAAAAGCGGGAGGCCGACTCAAGACTCTCGAACCCTCGCGTTGGGTAATAGCGTTGTTTGATGCCGCGATGATCCTGTTCGATGCGATTGTTCAGATACTGATTGCAGCGATGCGTCACCTCTTCCCCAAGCGTCTCGCGAATCGCCCGAGGATAGGAGTCATGACCGTCGGTCGTCACGCGCTCTGGCGTCTGCCCCGCAACGTCCAGCGCTTGCCTAAAAAAGCGCTTGGCTGCCTCCATATCGCGCTTCTCACTGAGCATCGAGTCAACCAGATTGCCGTCGCGATCAATGGCTCGGTAGAGGTACTTCCACACGCCTTTGACTTTGACGTACGTCTCGTCGGCATGCCAGGCGCGACCGGCTTGCCCTTTGCGCTTGGTGCGCAGCTGCTCCGCCAGCAGCGGAGCAAAGCGTGCTTCCCACGCACGGACAGCTTCGTGCGTAAACTCGAAGCCGCGTTCGAGGAACATTTCAGCGAGGTCGCGGAGGCTCAATTTGTAGCGCAGGCGCCAGACGACGACCAGGAGCACGATATCGGTGGGAAACTCAAGGTGGTTAAACGGAGTGCCAGTGCGCTCGTTGAACTGACGGCGGCACACGACACACTGAAAGATGCGATAGCCAAGCTGCGTTGTCTTGGTCAAGTCGCGGGTTGTGGCGGCAGCGCAGTGTGGGCAGGTCATCCGAGCCTCCTTGGCACCTTCACTTCAGAGCCGATAAGGATACCAGAGAAGTCGGCATCCATTGACACCGAAACTGAATCCTGACGCAACCGTCCGTGGGAGCTTGCATCGCTCGACCTCACGCCGCGTACCACCATCGTTCAACTGCCCTACAGCAACAGCGCAGATGCTGAAGCAGCGTGGAATGCCTACCGCGCGGCCCTCACCCCGCGTGCTGTATCGGTGCAATTTTTTGAGGCATTTTCAATAGGGGGTGATAAAGATGGGCCAACGGCCCTTAACTTAAAGCATATTGTAAATGGCCCATTTTATTGCATCCCCACTACCACAGGGAACCAAGCTACAACCCCCCTACCAGCAACTCCATCGGTGAAGGCAACCCCTGTTGTGGAGGATGTGCTGGTTGTGAAGTATGACGTGTCTGGATTGATTGCTCGCTTGAATGCTCGTAAAGCTGGAGGGATAACGCCATGATGTTGATGAACCCCAATGCCCCGTTTGAGATTCTTGGAGCCATAGTACGCCATGCCATTATTGACGCGCTGGGCACTGATCCGGATGTGGCATCTGATGCCCGCGCATGGCTTGCGGAATATAACCGGCTATATCACCTTGATGCGCCCGAAGCAGCCCAGTTCGCACCCGACGCCCGTAGGCGCAACAAGCCCAAACAGCAACCGTCCGCAGCACAATGAAAGGAACTCTTGCCATGGACGCACAACCGAATAGTCCTGTCCTCGGATCGGTCGACGCCGTGAAAGCGACGTTGGACCAGCTGACGCAATCCGCAGCCCCCGCCGTCCCGACGCCGTCACCCGGCACCGGTGCCTATAAGATCGTCCACGCCGGTGTGGGCGACTTCCTCCAAGGCCAATTCGTTGACGAAAAGGACTTTGGCCCGGATGCCGATATTGCTCGCCTGATCCGGTTCGGCGCCATTGCCCGCAGGGAGCAGATGCATGACTGATATGCCGTTACGTTGGGGCAAGGTGTTTGAAGCGGGCACCTATGCCACGAAAGATTTTTCGATGACACCCGAGGAGTTGCGCGCCGCTGTCGCCGCCTTCGAACCTGTGCCAATCGACCTGGAGCACCGAGTAACTATTTTTAGTGGCAAACTGGGCACGCTGCAAGAAGTCAAGCTTGCAGATGATGGTCGCACGCTGCTCGGTGGTGTTGCCGAAGCGCCCTGGCTGTCAACCCTGCTCGGGAATACGGTGCGCAAGGTGTCGTGCACCTGGGACAAGGCGACGAAGCATCTTCTGGCGCTAGCCTATACGCTCGATCCACATATCGAAGATGCAGCGATTTTCAGTGCCCAGGCAGCGTTTGCCAAGGCAGATGATCGGGCGCGGGTTGACGAGTTGCTAGCCATGACGCCGCTCGGCCAGCAGGTGCTGCGCGATCGTAAGGCGAAAGAACAAGCCGAAGCCGACAAACTCAAGGCGAAGCATACGCTACAACCGGTCGTCTCTCACCTGTCGGCACAGGGTCAGGAATATCTCAAAAATTGGAGAAAAGGGTCATGAGCCAGTTTCAAATTACCACACTGCTGCATGAAAACAGCGTGCTTGCCACTGCACGGCGAGCGCTCGAAGCCACGGCCGCGAAGGTTGAGCAAACCGGCGAACTCTTGGCACAGATGGAGGGCGAGCGACAAGAGGCCAGTGTCAGACTCGCAGCGCTCGAAGCCCGGCCGGTCGATCTGAAAGTGAAGTTTGATCGTGACCTGGAGCTCGAAATCTCCAGTCTTCGCCGCGGTGTTGGACAGTTCGACCAACGTATCAAAGCGACCCAGTCTGAGCACGACCGGCAGGTGCGCATCAAAGCGACGCAGTTCAATGTGGTGCATGCGCTTGAGGCGCGGTTATGGAAGGCCGAACACGATGCTGCCATCTTGGCCGATATG
>JACDGP010000141.1 GCA_013821605.1 Herpetosiphonaceae bacterium | reverse complement strand
GCCCCGAGCACTATTTTCTGGAGTTGCAACTGCACCCCGAAGTACCGGAATTGCATGAGATTAACGAGGAGTTAGTGCGGATTAGTCGCGAACTGGGGATTCCCCTGGTCGCGACCAACGATGCTCATTTCGTTGACCAGCAGGATGCCGACACGCACCGCATGCTGCGCTGCATGGGCTTCAACACTACCGTCGCCGAATACTGCTCCAAGAACCCCGAACTCGATGATAGCTACTTCCTACGTTCACCGGCGCAGATGGAAGAGTTGATGTCAGCCTATCCGCGCGAGGCGATCGATAACACGCGGCGCATCGCCGACATGTGTAACCTGGAGCTTGAGTTTGGGCGCGTCCAGTTGCCAGAGTTCCCGCTGCCGGAAGGTCATACGCCTTCGAGCTACCTGCGCGAGTTGAGCGACGAAGGGTTAGTGCGACGCTTAGGTAATCCACCCAAGCTCTATTGGGAGCGGCTGGCCTACGAACTTGATGTGATCGATCAAACCGGCTTTCCGCTGTATATGTTGATCGTCTGGGATTTTGTGAAATTTGCGCGCACCCAGTCGATCCCTTGTCTGCCGCGCGGCTCGGCGGGCGGTTCGTTGGTGCTGTACTGCCTGGGCATTACGGACGTTGATCCGGTTGCGAATAAGCTGGTCTTCGAGCGCTTCTTGAACCCCGAGCGCAAAGAGATGCCCGACATTGATATGGACTTTGCCGACTCGCGGCGGGCCGAAGTGATTAACTATGTAGCGGGCAAGTATGGGCGGGACCGAACGGCCCAGATCATTACCTTTGGCACCTTAGGCGCGAAAGCGGCATTGCGCGACGTCGGGCGTGTGCTTAGTATTCCGCTGAGTACGGTCGATCAAGTTGCCAAGTTGGTCCCCAAGCTGCCGGTTGGCACCACACTGACGCAATCGCTGGAGCGCGTTCCTGATCTGAAGAAAATGTATGATGGCGACGCGCAGATCAAAGACCTGATCGACCGCGCCCGGCGGCTTGAAGGGGTAACGCGCAACGTCGGCACGCATGCCTGTGGCGTGGTAGTCTCGGCTCAGCCACTGGAAGAGATCGTGCCGTTGCAGCACACTGCCCGCGACGAAGAGGCCGTTATGGCCTCGTTCCCGATGGGTACGCTGGGTGATATTGGCCTGCTCAAAATGGATATGTTGGGCTTGACCAACTTGTCGATTGTGGATGCCGCGTTGCAGTATATCAGCCAAGAGCAGGGCAAGCCCTTCACATTAGCGGACGTGCCGTCCGACGACAAAGCAACCCTGGAGATGCTCAGTCAGGGTAATACATTGGGGGTCTTCCAGTTTGAGTCGCCGCCGATGGTGCGCTATCTACGCGAACTCAAACCATCACGCATCGAAGATATTTACGCCATGGTGGCACTCTACCGGCCGGGGCCAATGGAGCAACTGCCGCTATATATCGAGTGGAAGAATCATCCACAGCGGATTACCTATCTCCATCCGGTGCTCAAACCGATCCTGGAAGATACGTATGGCATTATCGTGTATCAGGAGCAGGTGCTGGGTATCCTGATGCAGATGGCCGGTTATACCATGGGCAAAGCTGACATCGTGCGCAAGGCGATTGGTAAAAAGAATCGCGAGCTGATGGCCAAAGAAGAGCCGCGCTTTATCGAGGGCTGCGTGCAGAATGGCCTGAACGCCGAGCAGGCGAATAAGTTATGGAGCTTGATTCAACCTTTCGCCGGCTATTCCTTTAACCGCGCGCACGCGACGCTGTATGGCCTGTTAAGCTACCAGACGGCTTATCTCAAAACGCACTATCCCACGGAATATATGGCTGCGCTCTTATCCTCCTCGTCGGGTAGCCTGGAAGATACCGCGCGTTATGTTGGCGAGGCTAGCCGGTTAGGAGTCGCGGTCTTGCCGCCGGACGTTAACCACTCGAAACATGGCTTCTCGATCGAGGCACTACCCGAGCCATTACCGCCAGGCGTTGTACATCACAAAGGCGTACGCTTTGGCTTGGGGGCGATCAAGAGCGTAGGCGAAGGACCAGTAGAGGCAATTTGCGCGGTGCGTGATGAAGGCGGCCCGTTCACCTCGATCGATAATCTGGCCGAACGGATCGACCGCCGTGAAGTCACCAAGCGTGTCTTCGAGGCGCTGATCAAGTGCGGGGCGATGCCGGATTTTGGGGGTACACGGCGCCAATTATTAGGTGTGCTTGATCAGGTGGTAGCGCGCGCTGCTGAAGGGCAACGGATGCGCGATGCCGGTCAAGCTAGCATGTTCGACTTATTTGGCGGCAACGAAGGGCCGGCTGTGGCGAATAGCACCAGCTTTCCACCGCAGCAGGATACGGCCGAGGACCAGAAGCAGTATCTGCTGTGGGAAAAAGAGTTGCTCGGCATGTACATCTCGGATCACCCGATCGCCCAGGCATTGAGCAGCTTACCGCCTGATCCCAATCGCCTGACGCTCGGTGCGCTTAGTGAAGCGCATATCGGGCAAAAGGTGACGTTGATTGGCATGCTGACCGGACTCAGGCGATTGATGACCAAAAAAGGCGATGCGATGCTATCCGCGCAGTTCGAGGATCTCGAGTCCACGATCGACGTGGTCGCCTTCCCGCGCATCTATGAAAAGTTTTCTGCTTTCTGGCAAGAAGACAACATTGTGGCGCTGACCGGAAAAGTTGATCACCGGCGCGAGGCGCTACAGATCATCATCGATAGCGTTGCCCCGTTTACTGAAGCGCCGGTGGTCGCACCGGTTGCTTTGGCGGAGCAATCTTTGGGATACCTGCCCGATGACCTGCCCGGCTATGTGGACGTTGACTCGACCATGGTTGACGATGATACCTGGCGGGCGAGCCTGCCGACGAGCGGGGGCGTCACATCCCTGATTATACCCTCACCCATGGCTACGAACGGCAACGGCAGCATGCAGGGTCATACCAATGGGCAGGAAGGCGAGCAGGTAGACGTCCCGACGAATGTAGCCAAGGACGGGGAGCGTGAGACTACACCGGACGGCCCGCCCATGGCGAAGCAGCCGCCCGTGCAGCGCGAGGAGCGGGTCATTGCGCGAGGGGACGGGGCGGAGGTCAGTGCTCCTCCGGCTCCACCTGCATCACCGGCCGTCACGGTCTTACGACCGCGCCAGCGCATTACGATTGCCAAAAAGGATGGACAAGGAGGCGGTGGAGGCACGCAACCACCGCAAGTAGGTACGGCCGGGAGCGGGCCGCAGTATCATTTGCATTTGCATCTGGCGCGTACCGGCGATGACGACGCGGACATCCACGCCATGCAGACCGTCCATAAGCTCTTGTGCCGCTATACCGGCCAGCACAACGTCACGATCTATGTGCCCAAGGATGCGAATTGGGTCTTGCTGCAGCCGATGGGGCGCATCGATCCCAACCCTGAGCTACTCAAGGGGCTGACCGAACTGCTGGGCGAAGAGGCAGTGCTGCTGGAAGGTGGTAAGTAACCCTAGACTGCGCGACTTTAGCGCACAGTTGCCTAGGCACGGTCGTTTTTGGTGAGCGCAGCGATGGCTTGATCCTCGTCCTCATACAGGTCGGCGTATTGTGCTAGGCCAACCATGCGGAAGATTTTTTGGAAATGATCGTTGAGGCCAACCATGGCTAGCTTTTGGCCGGTGCGATTGACGTCGGTGACGATCCGGATTAGGATGGCGATCCCGGCACTATTAATATAGTTGCTGCGCGCGAAGTTCAGGATCAATGGTTGAGACCCACTGGCCGTCGCGGCCCGGTAGGCTTCGTTCAGCTTCGCATCGGCAAAGGTGGTGACATCGCCTTTGAGGTCAATAATCGTCACGCCGTCGTGCTCACGCGTTTGAACTTGTAGGTCATCCTCAAGAAATGCCATGGTGCTACGCCTTCCACTTGCCGCTAGAGCGGTATATTACCATGCTTGCGCGGGGGAGTAGCCTGACGTTTGCTGCGTGCCAGTTGCAGTGCACGGATCAAGGCCGGGCGGGTTTCTTGGGGCTCGATTACTTGATCGATGTAGCCACGCTCGGCGGCGATATACGGATTGGCGAAGCGTTGCTGGTAATCTTCGACCAGCTCGGCCTGGCGGGCGACGGGGTCGGGGGCGTCGGCCAGTTCTTTGCGGAAGATAATTTTGACTGCTGCGTCAACACCCATCACGGCGATCTCGGCAGTGGGCCAGGCGAAGTTGAAATCGGCCCGAATATGCTTGCTGGCCATCACGTCATAGGCGCCACCATAGGCTTTGCGGGTAATCACGGTTAGCTTGGGCACCGTCGCTTCACAATAGGCATACAACAGCTTGGCCCCATGGCGAATAATGCCACCATATTCTTGCTGCGTTCCGGGCAGAAAGCCGGGCACGTCCACAAAGGTCAGCAACGGGATATTAAAGGCATCACAGAAGCGCACGAAGCGCGCTCCTTTGATCGAGGCATCAATATCCAGCGTCCCAGCCATATGTGCGGGCTGATTGCCCACGATGCCGATGACCTGACCGTTCAGGCGACCGAAGCCGACCAGCAGATTTTGCGCCCAAAAAGGCTGGATTTCGAAAAAGAAGCCGTCGTCCACGATGCCGGTGATCACGGTGTGCATGTCGTAGGGCTTTTTGGGCGAGTCGGGGATGATCGTTTGTAAGGATGGCTCCATGCGCTCGGGATCATCTGTTGGAGTGACGGCGGGAGGGTCATCCAGGTTATTGAGGGGCAGAAATGAAAGCAAGGTGCGCAGTTGGTCGAAGCATTCAGCCTCATCGTCGGCGGCGAGGTGGGCGACGCCTGAGCGGGTATTATGGGTCATGGCACCGCCCAACTCCTCGAAGTCAACGATTTCTCCGGTCACGCTCTTAATCACTTCCGGACCGGTAATAAACATTTGCGACGAGCCTTTGACCATCAAAATAAAGTCGGTCATCGCCGGCGAATAGACCGCACCACCGGCACACGGCCCTGCGATGATCGAAAGCTGTGGAATCACACCCGATGACTGCACGTTGCGGTAAAAGATCTCGGCATAGCCACCGAGGGCGACAACCCCCTCCTGGATGCGTGCGCCACCGGAGTCGTTGATCCCAATGCAGGGTACGCCCATGCGCAACGCCAAGTCCATAACCTTAACGATCTTTTCGGCAAAGACCTCACCGAGGGAGCCCCCGAAGACCGTGAAATCCTGCGAGAAGATACAGACCGCGCGACCATCAATCGCGCCATGACCGGTGATTACGCCATCGCCGAGCGGATGCCGGCGTTGCATGCCAAAGCTATGGGCCCGGTGGATGGCAAAGGCATCAAGCTCGACAAACGAGTCCGGATCAAGCAAGGCTGTAATGCGTTCGCGTGCCGTACCTTTGCCGCGTTCGCGCTGCTTTTGGGCAGCGTGCGGATCGCTTTCTTGGACAAGCGCGCGGCGGCGGCGCAATTCTTCGATCTTTTGTTCGGTATTCACGATGTGTCCTTCGCTCGTAACTATAGGATGGCGAACGCGCGCACAGGAAAAGAGGTCCCGCCAACTACCGCCGGCGGCACGGCGAAGAAGTGAAAGCCGGCCCGCGGCAACTCGTCCAGGCCGCGCAAGTGCTCGACGATCGGAATGCCGGCCGCTAGGAGAATCGTATGCGCAGGACGCGTTAGGTCGGTCATGTTGTCGATATTCGCGCAGTCGATGCCTACCAGGGTCGCTTGTGCCCGCACCAGATACTGGCAAGCTTCACGCGTCAGAAACGGGCCCGAGCGGAAATAGTCGGAGGCGCCCCACCGGTCGGCCCAATCGGTGCGGACCAGCACGGCCTTGCCGCCGAGCTCAACGCCACTGAATGTTTCGGGACCGATCGGGCCGTCGTGGAAAGCCGTCACGATAAGCCCAGGCAGATCGGCTAGGCGATCAAGCGAGAGGCGCGCGAGATCGGGCATACCAGGATGGCGGTGATAGGGGGCATCGACATAGGTGCCGGTGTTGCCGCCGAGATCATAGCGTGCGATCTCGAAGACGGTGCCGGGCGCGTACAGCTCGCGGGCTGCGCTTTCGGCATGCGTCAGCCAGGTATGGAACTGCGGTACGGGCAGGCCGGGGTAGGAGGGCATACCCGGCTCAAGACGGTGACTGAGATCGATCAGCGTGCTCATGGCGCAATGCTTTCGCTTGGTTCAAGCAGACCAGTTAGGCCTGTGGAGCCGATTGTAGCATAGGCAAGGTACAGCAAAAGACCGTCACACGTGGCGACGGTTTTGAAGGAGGAATGGTGGGCGGTACTGGGCTCGAACCAGTGACCTCGTGCGTGTGAAGCACGCGCTCTGACCAACTGAGCTAACCGCCCTCGATGGGCATACTATACCACGACCTCCCACAGCCGTGCAAACCTCATAAACGATGATGCGTATTGTTCCCATTGATCTTTCGGGAACTAGCGGTTTTTGCTGATTCCGCATCCCAATGCGATAAACATGATTTCGGAACAATACAAAAACAACAGGGGATTCATTGCTCCTAAGTTTGGGCAGCACGAACAGAACAATACAAAAAACAATGGAAAAACAATGATTTAACAACGGGATCAATGGAAACAATAGCGCCAGGTGCGGAGGTGAGGTCGACCATGGATGTGTTTGAGTGGTAGCGCGTGATCGTTGCATCGCTTAATTATAGCACATACGTGCGTATCTTGTCAAGGCCCGAATTGAAATTCTGAACTCTTACGAAACTCGGTTACAATGCGTAGGTGGGCAAGGTTGCGGAGCGAAACAACATGCGCAGTGAAATGATGGAGCGCATCAGGAGCCAAGAGCCTTGGGATATTGTCGTGATCGGGGGTGGGGCAACCGGTCTCGGAACGGCACTCGATGCTGTGACCCGTGGCTACAAAACCTTGCTGCTTGAAAAGTACGATTGGGCGAAAGGCACATCGAGTCGTAGTACCAAGTTGGTGCATGGTGGCGTACGCTACCTGGCGCAGGGCAATATTGGCCTGGTGCGCGAGGCACTACACGAGCGCGGATTGTTGCATCGCAATGCTCCGCAGCTCGCCGACTCGCTCGCGTTTGTGGTACCACTGTATAGCTGGTTCGACGCGGCGTGGTATGGGGTCGGCCTCAAAGTCTATGACTTGCTGGCGGGCAGTTTGAGGATTGGCTCTTCGAAACTGGTGAGCTATGGGGAGGTGATTCGCCGGGCACCAACTCTCCAGCGCAAAGGACTGCTGGGCGGCGTCGTTTATTATGATGGCCAGTTTGATGATACCCGCCTAGCGATCACTCTACTGCGGACCTTGCTTGATCACGGTGGGACAGCGCTGAACTATTTCCCGGTGACCGGCCTGACCAAAAGCCCGAGCGGACAGATAACAGGTGTCCAGGCGCGTGACGAGGAGCAAGGTGAGGAGTTCACGATTCCCGCACGCGTCGTCGTTAATGCGACGGGGGTCTATGCCGACACGATCCGGCGGTTAGATCAGCCCGCCACGGCCTCCATGCTCTCACCTAGTCAAGGAGTCCACCTCGTACTTGATCGCTCATTTTTACCCGGCGACCACGCGATCATGATTCCCAAGACCAGCGATGGGCGGGTGCTATTTGTGATCCCGTGGCATGATCGGGTGATCGTCGGCACGACCGACACACCGGTCGATCATGCTCCTATTGAGCCACGCGCCCTGCAAACAGAGATCGACTTCCTGCTAGCGCACGCTCGAAAATACTTGCGCAAGGAGCCACAGGCCAGTGATGTGCTCAGCGTCTATGCCGGGCTACGACCGCTGGTCAAAGGGCGTGAAGGGAAAGCGACTGCCGCCTTGTCGCGCGACCAGACGTTGGTCGTCGCACCTTCCAAGCTGATCACGATTACCGGGGGTAAATGGACGATTTACCGGCGGATGGGTGAAGATACGGTCGATTGCGCGATCAAGGTCGGCGGCTTGCCTCACCGTTCGAGTGTCACGGCCGACCTGAAGCTACGCGGTTGGCAGCCCCAGCGCGCCGCCGATCCGCTGGGCGTCTATGGCTCGGATGCGCCAGCCGTCCAACAACTCCTGCACGAGCAGCCGGATTGGGACCAGCCGTTGCACCGGCGTTTACCATATTGTGCAGGCGAGGTGATCTGGGCGGCGCGCCACGAAATGGCGCGCACGGTCGAAGATGTGCTGGCACGGCGTACCCGGGCACTGTTGCTTGACGCGCGGGCGAGCCAGGAGGCCGCGCCCAAAGTAGCGGCGCTGCTAGCAGCCGAGCTTGGCTTTGACGAAGCCTGGCAACGGGCACAGGTCGCGAGCTACAGGGCCTTAGCCGAAGGCTATCTGTTGCACTAGCTCGCGGTTCCGTCAGATCTCAGTTGCCATGACGATGCTCTCCAACTTCATCGTGTCACCGATCCACAAACCCTTTAGCAAACTGCACGTAGGCGTACACATCAGCAAAGTTACTCGCCAAACCGAGCGATGCCCGTAGCGCGCCGGTGGTCTTGCCCTCAATACCACGCAGGAACTGCTCGAATGCCATGCTGTCTTTGTCGCTGAAACATGCGATCAGATCATCGCGGGTGAAGCCGAGCGCGACTTCGCGAGCACCTGGATTGCAGTGGCAGCCGGCGCGTAGCGAGATGTGTACATCATTCGCCATCCGCTCCACAACCGTGCTATCGATCAGATGGCTGTCGGCAGCAAAAAAGTTGACCTGCACCGTAGCGCCGCGCATATCCATGCTGGTCGGGCCATACAGCCTAACAACCGGCTGTCCATTCCGATGGCGCAACATGATCAACTGCTCGATCAGCCAGCCCGTCAAACACATGACACGCGTATGGATGGTTTGGATCCCGACCGATTCGACCAATTCGAGGCCGTACTCGATGGCGGGAATACTCAGATAGTTGACGGTGCCATCCTCAAAACCTGCCGGACCAGGCGTTAAGTAGTGCCCGTCCCCAGCACCGAAGAAAACGTAATCGTGCCTCCGGCATACCAGGGACGTCGCAGCTTGCGAAGCGCAGCCTTCCGAGCCAACAAACAGCCCGTTCCAGTTGGGTAGCCGAAGATTTTGTAGAAGGAGATATCCACAAAGTCGGGATGCCATCTGCTGAGGTCCAAGCGATTGGTGGGGGCAAAGGCCGCTGCATCTAGCAGCACGTCCCAGCCGTAGGCCTGCGCTGCGGCAATCCATTCTAGGGGGTGCTGGACGCCGGAAAAATTCGATTGAGCTGGATAGGCGAACAGGTTGTGGACGCCAGGACGTGCTTGCGACAACGTGGCAGACAAGGCGTGCTGATCAACCCGGAGGTCGGGGGCGGCAATCGGGATGTAGCACACCGTTGCGCCGCGAGCACGCGCGAACTCGCGGATGCCGTTGACCGAGTTGTGGTTGTCGAAGGTCAGCAGGTATGTGCTCTCGGGTATGAACGGGTACGATTCGCCGATCAGCTTGAGCGCGCCGCTCGCATTCGAAGTGAAGATCAGTGTGTATTCATCGGGATCGGCGTTGAAGTAGGACGAGATATGCGTGCGTACCTGCTCGACCAGTGTCGTCATCGCTAGCGACGTCAGGTTTTGCGAGTGTGGGTTGCCAAAGACGTTCTGCCGCAGTAGCTCCTGGTGCTGGCTAAGTTGCGACTCAGCATACAGGCTGCCGCCGGTGTAATCGAGGTAGACACGTCCGAGTTGATCGAGCCGGGCATACTCGGTTGCGCGCAACCGATCCAGGACGGCGGTGGAGTCATAGTCTGGATAGGCTTTGCGAAACGCCTCGAACGTTGCGGCAAACTGGCATTGATCGAACTGCGGACGGATCGTTGCTGAGGTGGCAAACGTAGCTTCGGATCGCTTGTGGATCAACCGATCAGCCAGTGCGCGAATGCTGGACATGCACTCAATCGACTTGCGCAACCAACCCAACCTTGACCTTGCCCAACGGCTTGGCCTTGTTCGGGCCTTTCAGGTTGATCGTCGCGTACTTGGTTTGGGCGGCCATGTTCGGCGTCAGTTCAAACGTAAGGTCGCCACTCCCCGGATCGTCCTGGCCCAACGTACCCTTGTCCACTTCTACCACGCTGATGCTGAACAACTTGCTCAACGTGCCGGACGCGACTTTATAGGTTCCGACGGTTTGGGGTAGGTTGGTGGTGTTGATAGCACCGCCTTGATCGACTGTTTGGTAGGCGGGATACGGATCTGGCCAATCAACTCGGTTGTTGCCTTCCTGCACTTTCACATTGAGTTCCATGTTCCCTTCGCCAATGCCCTGCCCCTCGACGACTTGGACGCTCTTAAGATCGACACGAATTGTTGACATGGGTTCCTCCTTGAGTGGCCCTGCGGCCTGCTTGAATGGTGGGTACCGCTGCACCCGTTGAGCAGCAGGATATACCCGGCGGCACGGCGGCACATCGGGAGCAGCACCCTATATTGGCGCTGGGGGTTCCCTATATTTAGAGGCGCGTCGCTATGGTTATGTGAGGAGCGCGTGTTGCCGCGCCAGCACGGCGGCTTCCTCGCGGGAGTGCACGTCAAGCCGTGCGAGCACCGCCGAGACATGGTGGTCGACGGTCTTGGGGGAGATGTAGAGCTGTGCAGCGATCTGGGCATTGCTCAGACCGGTGGTGAGCAGTCCGAGAATATCTAGTTGGCGCGTTGTGAGGCCGAATGGATTGTCGCGCGTGGACGTGCGTGGTCCGCGCGGGATACGTAGCACGCCCTTGGCGCGCATCCGGCAACGTAGGTCGTCGGCAACGGGCTGTGCACCGAGCCACTCAAAGATGTCGAGCGCCGCCAACTGAGCCACAACATCGCCATCGGCCAGCGCGCGCGCTCGTTCATATGGACAGCCTAGCCGTGCCCACTCGTCTGCCGCTGCCCGCCAGTTGCCGGCAATATGCAGCGCGAATGCTTTTGCTACCCATTCCGGCAGCTGTACGTCGTCACCTGCACGCCAGCGCCAGAAGGCAAGTTCGCCTACATACCACGCGTGATGCGCTCTGACGGCTAGATCGTATGCGGCGCCCGCTTCGGCCACCACCTGCTGGCAATCACCGCGCTGCCACGCTGCTTCCGCGCGCGTGGTGTACAACGGCCCGAGGCGATCAATATTGTGCATGTGTTTCGTCAGACTGAGCGCTTCGTCAAGCAGCCCGGTTGCTCGCGGATCACCCTGTCGAACACATAACCGGCCCACCGTAAGTAACGCCATCAATCGGCTGACGACTGACATGTTGGCATCATGCGGTACCATACCTGCCTCCTCGGCTGCTTCGATCCATACGCCTAGATGCAGATGTGTCCATGCTTGCCAGGCCAGTATATAGAAGCGTAGCCGGTCGAGATCATGCTCGGCGGCATAGGCTAAGCCATCGCTCAGATATTGTTCAGCTTGACGAAAATGATGGAGTTCACTGGCGATGGAGCCTAATTGGGCATAGGCATGTACCACCGCTTCTTTTTGGCCGCGCGCATCTGCCGCCGTACAACTCTGCTCCAAATAGCGGCATCCGCGTTCGTAATCCAGGGACATCCATGCCGATCCCAGGATATTCTGAACTATGAAATATTCTGCCTTGTTTGCTGCGTGTTCACCGAAGGCGATGCTTTTCTCCGCCCAGTGAATGGCTGCATTGAGATTGTGATTGATTCCGTCTATTTCGGCCCGTACACGATAGGCGAGCGCTAGTCCAGCGCTAGGTGGCTGTGCTTCAAGCACCGCGATTGCTGCCCCCGCACATTGTTCGGCCTCGACATCTTGCCCTAAACCCATCAACATCGTCGCCATGTGCGCCAGTACCCCACCTTCTCGTATCGGGCTCCCAGCCTTGCGCCGGAGTTGCAGCGCTTCACGAAGGATTTGGACGGCAGTACTACGCTGGTCGATCAGACAGCATTGCTGGGCATACGCCTCCAATAAGTGCGCGTGATCGGCAGGCAGCAGTTCAGCGGCAAAGCGTAGAGTCAGTGCGTACAAAGCTGCCGCCTCACGATGCGCACCAGCAGCGGCAGCTTGTCGTGCAGCAGCGAGAGCGTATTCCAGCACCGCGTCCCGATCATAAGCGGCCTCCGCGTGGTGGGCAAGGCAGGCCAGATCATTGCTGGCAGTGGGCGAGTGTTTGATCGCATCCAGCGTCATGCGGTGTAAGGCGATTTTGTGCGGCGGCGAAATCGACTCAAGCACAGTTTGTCTGGCAAGTTCGTGCCGGAAGGCTAATAGCTCCCCATGCGGCACCAACATGCCGATCGCGAGACATTCTTCGGCCGATAGCGCTTCCGCACCCGTAACCTGGGCCAGCACCCACGGCTCGATCCGTGGCCCAATCACAGCCGCAGCCCGCAACACCGCCTGTCCTGATGGCGAGAGTCGGGCCGCGCGAGCAAGGACGGCATCGCGGATCGTGGCAGGCAGACCGCCAGAACCGGCGAGTACTTCGGTGACGAAAAATGGATTGCCGCCAGTTTGGCGGTATAGTGCCGCTGCGTCGACGGCACGCTGGCCGACAAGCGTACGTACCGCTCGCTCGGAGAGTGCTCGTAGGGCAATACGACGCGTGGCGGGTAACGCGACTAGATCGCCGAGCACCAGTCGTAGTGGATGGCGCTGGCCCAGCTCATCGTCGCGGTAGGTCAGTGTCAGGAGCGCATTTGTCCGCATGATCTGCCGGCCGAGGAAGCGCAGGAGATCCAGCGTCGCCTCGTCGGCCCAATGCACGTCCTCAAAGACGGCGATCACCGGACGGCCTTGCAATTCGTTGAGAAAGGTGGTGAAGATTGCCGTGCGGTTGGCGTCTACTGCCAGCAGTGCCGGCACGTGTTCCTGCATATGCGACGCCATATCGTATAGCGGGCCGAGCGGACGCGGCGTAAACAGGGCATCGCAGCTACCCCACAGCACGCGTACGGCATCCGGCTGCTGGTGTACAAATTGATCGACAAGCACCGTTTTGCCGATGCCGGCCTCACCGTTCACCAGGGCGATCCGGCCCATGCCGCTGATCACCTCGCTCATGGCAGTACGCAGATCGTGCAGGTAGCTACCGCGTTCTAGCAGTTCCATGAATCACTCTACTAGCGATGCACAAGGAGAGCGGCGATGTAGGACGTGTCAACCTCGCGCACCCGTCAGGCACGTTGTGCAAGTCATTCCAACGCTTGTACGCCTATAAGGATGCTCATAGTATATGCCTGCACACAGGTGCTGTCTAGCGTCGCCATATCTGCGCCGCGTGTGGAGAGGAAAGCCATTGAACAGCTTGCAGCTGCTAGGTCCTGGAGATATAGTGGAAAGCCGGTTGAAGCGATGTGTGGTGAGGAGCAGCACGTTTGACCACTGACGATCTGCTCGCCTATCTGTTTGAAGGCAAAGCCCAATTCCTCGCCGCCCACGTCGGGGATTGGATGGCATCATCCAAACGCTTCCGCGCATTCCTTGAGGAATACCGCGACAAAATCCGCAAAAAGCTACGCGGGATGCGTGACGAGGAAGGGTTTCGCGACCTAGAGGCTGAACTCGCGACGGCCTACCTGCTGCTCCGCGAGCGCCGTTTTACACTCACCTACGAACAGTATGGTGGTAGCAGGCAGCGCGGTGCCGATTTCAGCGTCCTCTTTAAAGGCAACCTGCCCTTCAATGTCGAAGTCAAACGCCTCCGTAGCATCGGTCCGAGCAGACCACCCGAGCTGACCAGATACCTGGACGCCCTGTGTGACAAGGTCGGACAGTTCTCTCCGGCGATGATCAACCTCTTGCTCATCGCAGTCGATCCGGCTGCCTTCAATCGCTCCGATCTCGCCGCTGCCATGCTCAACCTGCGTGTACGCATCGAGCGCAAGGATAATGTTTTCTTCGTCCATCGTGGTTTTCGCGATGCCCGCGACTTTTTGCGCTATGAGCGCCGCCTGGGTGCCGTCCTCCTTTACGCATTTGACCCCGAGTGGCGCCTATCAGACGTCTTCCTTTGGCCGAACCCCTTTGCAGAACACCCGCTGCCCCGCGAGCTCAACACCATCTTCCGGCACTGGAACCAGCCGGCTTTCCCCTAAAACATCCTGTGCTCACTATTAGGCACTTATGCTAGTTCGGAAACGCAAGGGCTTTGATTTGCAAGGCCTCCGAGTTGCCCAACAGCCGATTGAGATAGATACAGAGCGTATGCGCCGCCAGTTTCGTATACAAGCGTGCGCACAA
>JACDGP010000140.1 GCA_013821605.1 Herpetosiphonaceae bacterium | reverse complement strand
CAAGAGCCCCGTTCGTTGTGTATCGGTCAAGCCTGTGGATATTGATAAAACCACCAGCGCCGTAACAACTGCCGAGAGTGTGGTAATCAAGCTCAACATAGCAGCGTGCCAGTTAGTATGGCGCTTGATCTGGCGACCGACCAGAATGCCACCGGCAACCGGCAAGAGGCCGGCGAAAAATTGTAACCGGCTATTCTGAGTTAGCAGCAAAACCCAGGTAACCCCACCGGCAATGCCAACGGCCAACAGCAGCAGCCAATTTAATTCGCGTAGCACTTGCCCCACCGGCATGCGCGGATTCTTAACAGGCTCGGGGCGCTTGGCAGGCAGCTGTTCCTCGGCAGGCGTAACTTCGGTTTCAGATGATTGGGTTGCCATGCTATCCTTACAATACTGATCCGGACGGTCCATCCATTAACGATTCGACTGCTTCACGGAGCTTACCAAGGTCGGCGAAAGAACGGTAGACCGAGGCGAAACGAATATATGCGACTTCATCTAAACCCCGCAGCCGGTCCATGACCATGTCGCCGATCTGGGCTGAGGGTACTTCGCGGACTTCTTGTTCAACCAGGGTGGTTTCGATGTCGTTGAGGAGCTGCTGAACCGTTTCCATGCTCACCGGACGGCGGTAACAGGCCAACTTAATGCCATGCTCTAGTTTATCCCGGTCAAACAATTCGCGGACACCATTCTTTTTCACGATCATCAGCGGTAAGACTTCCAGCCGCTCCAGCGTCGAAAAGCGTTGCTCGCAGACTTCGCACCGGCGCCGGCGCCGAATTTGTACGCCGCCATCGAGCTTACGCGTATCGATCACCTGAGTATCATTGGCCTGACAATAAGGACACCGCATGGCGTGAATTATAGCACAGGGCTATCGTAGCGACCGGTACATATCGGCAGACGAGCGCATGGGACATACACAAGGCCTTGAATCTGATAACTGGCTGAAATTGCCTCTTGCAAACGGTGGAGTCCTTTGGTATACTTTGGCTCGTGGTACTTGGTTAGGCTCCAGCGAATCCAGCAGTGTTAGTCCTGTTTCCCCAGAAGCGTGACCTCAGGGCGCTCGTTAGTCAACCACGCGGTCCCACACAGGATTTTATCTAGGAGGAGCTCACGTGAGCTTCAGTGACAAGACGTTGACGTGCCGCGACTGCGGTAGCGAGTTCACCTTCACGGCCGGCGAACAGGAATTTTACGCACAGAAGGGCTTCGATAACCAGCCCACACGGTGCCCGGACTGCCGGCGCGCGCGCAAGGCGCAGCGCAACGATTCGAGCTACAGCAGCGGTGGCGGCTATAGCAGTGGCGGCTACAACGATGGCTACAGCAGCAATGCGAGCAGCAGTGGTGGCTACGGACGCAGCGAGCGGGTACAGCACGAAACCGTGTGTTCATCCTGCGGTAAGCAGACGACGGTACCGTTCGTGCCACGTGGTGACCGGCCGGTCTACTGCAATGATTGCTTCGCTCAGCAGCGCGGCAGCCGCAGCAACTCAGGCTCAGGGTACAACCGCTACTAAGCGCTAAGCACCTTTCGTTACAGCGAACAGGACCGGGATCGCTTATGATCCCGGTCCTTTTTGCGTCTTGCGGGTGCAGCTTGCAGGACGGGTATGCAGACGTGGCATAATGGACGCGATCAACAGGAGCTTTGATGTTAACGCCGGCTGAACTACGTATAAACTTGGAGGCCCTGCGGACGCGCGTTGATGCGCTCCGAGGGCGGCTTTGACTGGACGAAGCGGGAGCAAGAGATCGCCGAGCTTGAGGCGCGTAGTGCCGATCCACAACTATGGGATGACCCTGCAACCGCGCAGGATGTCATGCAGCAGCTCGCATGGCGCACCGCGGATCTTGAGCATTGGCACGCACTGGAAGAGCAGATCAATACCACCTTCGAACTGAGCGAGCTCGCCGATCCCGACGACGAGGCGATGATCGTGGAGCTGAACACAGAAGAGGTGCAACTTGGCCGGCAGGTCGACCAGCTAGAGATCGAGACGCTGCTAAGCGGCAAGTATGATGGGCAGCCGGCGTTCCTCCAGATCAACTCGGGAGCGGGTGGGGTCGACTCGCAAGATTGGGCTCAAATGCTGGAGCGGATGTATGTGCGCTGGGCGGAGCAGCAAGGTTGGCGCGTCGCCATCGTTGACGAAATGCCGGGCGACGAAGCCGGCATCAAAAGCGCGACGCTTGAGATACGCGGGCCACATGCTTACGGCTATGCCAAGGCTGAGACGGGCGTGCACCGGCTGGTACGGCTGTCGCCATTTGACTCAGCGCATCGCCGGCATACCTCCTTTGCACGGGTTGAGGTCATGCCGGAAGTCGACGATTCGGTTGACATCGACATCGATCCCGACGATCTACGGGTCGATGTGTATCGCTCCGGCGGTCACGGCGGCCAGGGGGTGAACACTACCGACTCGGCGGTCCGTTTGACCTATAAGCCGGGAACGCCTGACCAGTTAGTCGTCACCTGCCAGAACGAACGTTCGCAGATTCAAAATAAAGCCACAGCGATGAAAGTGCTACGCGGTCGCCTCCTTGAACGTGAGCTACAACGACAGCGTGAAGCACGCCTCAAACTGCGTGGCGAGTATCGTGATGCCGCCTGGGGCAACCAGATTCGTTCGTATGTCTTGGATGACCGGCGGGTCAAGGATCATCGCACCAACGTTGAATCCTCGAACCCACCGGCAGTGCTGGATGGCGGCTTGAACGAATTTATCGCAGCCTATCTGCGTGATCCCGACCTGAATGCGGGCTAGGTAGCAACCTTGATGCATAGCATGGCTAAACTGCGCGCGCTCCGGCCCCGCACGCTACGCCAGGCCCTGGTGCTGGTACGCGACTACCTGCTGATCATCACGGGTACCGTCTGTATCGCTGTATCAATTGATTTGTTTCTGGTGCCCAACCAAGTCGTAACCGGCGGGGTGAGCGGCGTCGCGATTATCCTCAACAACACACTGCACGCGCCGGTCGGCGTAACCGTACTGGCCATGAATGTGCCGCTGCTCCTAATCGGCTGGCGTTTTCTGGGCGGATTCGTCTTCGGCATTCGCACGGTCGTCGCGACGATCATCCTATCAATTATGATCGATGCGTTGGCACCGGTGATTGGACGCATCGTGCAGGCCCCGCATGAGCCGCTGCTCTACACGCTGTACGGTGGGGTTCTGGATGGCGTGGGCGTTGGCTTGGTCTTCCGGGCGCGCGGGACGACGGGCGGTGTCGACATTGTTGCCCGTTTTTTGCAGCGTTGGCGCGGCATTCCGATGGGCCGTTCGTTATTCGCGATGAATTTGGTCGTTTTCGCAGGTGCGGCGTATCTTTTCTCCTTCGACAAGGTACTGTATGCACTGCTCGTCGCCTTTGTTTCCGCGCGCGTGGTCGATGTCGTGTTGGAAGGCTTTTCGTATGCGCAGCAAGCGCTGATTATTTCGGATGTACCTGCCGTCATCCAAGCCCGCATTCTGGCCGAGCTTGGGCGCGGTGTCACCGTTTTGGAAGGGCAGGGTGGCTATACCGGCGGCAGTCGTACGGTGCTGCTGACGGTGGTGGCCCGCTCCGAAATCAGTGTGCTTAAGGCGATGATCGGTGAGGCCGATCCGCGTGCCTTTGTGATTATGGGCAACGTGGCCGAAGTGATTGGGGAGGGTTTTCGTCCCTTATCGGATACAATCTAGCAGCCGTGTTAGCTGGCATGAGGAGCAAGCATGGAAATTAAGTGGACGCCATGGCGCAGAGAATATATCAAGGGCACCAACAAGGAAGAGGGTTGTGCACTATGCACTGCCTATCAAGCGGGCAACGATGCCGAAAAGCTGGTATTGGCACGCGGCGAACATTGTTACGTGCTGATGAACCTGTATCCCTATAATCCCGGCCATCTGATGGTCACGCCCTATGACCATACCGCCGATCTGGCCAACTTGCCTGCGGCTGCGGCTGCCGAGCTTATGACCTTTGCGCAGCGCTGTGTGAGCGTGCTCAATACAGCGCTCAAGCCGCACGGCTTTAACCTGGGCATGAATCTGGGCAAGCCTGCCGGTGCCGGGATTGATGAACATCTGCATTTACATGTGGTACCCCGCTGGAACGGTGATACCAACTTCATGCCGGTGATCGGTGGGGTTCGGCTAATTCCCGAAGCGATGGATGATACCTACGCCGAGCTCAAACCATACTTCGCCGCCGATCAGGCCAGCTAGTCTATCCTTCTAATCCTCCGTAGCCTTCCTCTTTTGCTGTAGCGCCTGATGCTCACAGGCGCTTTTCCTGCTTGCTGGACATTACAACCCACTCACACCATTTGTCACCGGGTACCATGGACCGGGGGACTATAACCCCTGTCCCTAGGAACTATATACTTGCAGTGACGAGCCTCAGCTCAGATCTCCTGGTGAGTTGCTGAGCTTTGTCCAATCTCTGGGGTACTGTGGAAGACGTTTCATGCACGACAATCCAGCCAGCGGAGCCGGTAGTAGTCCATTCAGTTCGTTATCGTACAGCCAGCAAGCCCGCATACTATGGTCAAAGATGCATGGTTACGTCCAGCCTGCAGGTCTACGCTGGACCCTGCTGCAAATCGGTTTACTTTGGCTGCTTTGTGTAGCCATCATCCTCGGATTGTTCCATAGCCTGAATTTGCCCGCAGCTGACTTTAAGGTGATCGCCTGGCAGCCAGCACATCAACTTCGGGCCGAGGGTACGCTCGACAAGCATTATCCGTATCCACTTTGGACCCTGCTGCTATTGCTGCCTTTTACCTTTGGAACACCACAGAGTGATGCATTGCTCTGGTTGCTGTTCAACCTCCTGCTCGTCGCCGGCAGTATGCTGGTACTGCTACGGTTACTGCGCTGGCCCAACCACCCGCTACTCATGGTCCTGGTTACAAGCCTCGTCATGGTTTACGAGCCGACAGTGATCGAGCTGAGCCTTGGACAGACGGTGATCATCCTCGTCCTGCTACAACTGTTGATCTGCTTAGCGCTCCAGAAAGGCCGCGGGAAGACCGCCGGCATATTGCTGGGCGCCAGTTGCATCAAGCCTCACGTGTTGTTGCTGGTGATGATCGGGCTGTTGGGCTGGGCACTGTGGCATCGCCGGTGGCAACTATTAGGTGGATTTGGCGCGGTGCTGGTTGTCTTGATCAGCTTGGCAGCCCCTTTTGCCAGCACGCCTGGCCAAATCTTCGGTGGAGGTATCAGCGAACACCTGCAGCTTTATCTCGCCCACGGCAGCACGCTTTGGGGCCTCTGCCTGACACTGGCCCCGCGACTATGGCAAATCCCGGCCCTAACCAGCGCGGCATTGCTCATAGGGCTCGTTTACCTATGGCTTCCCGTGTTACGGAGCAAGGATGTCACTGCCAAGTTGCTTTTTCTGATCGCCATCACGTGTGTCGTTAATCTGCTCGTGGTGCCGTATAGCTGGTCCTATAATCAGGTGTTGCTCGTATACCCCATCTGGTACGCTGTTGAGCGCAGCCGGCAGTGCAGTCGCTATACCTGCATCGCCTGGAGCAGCATCATCTTCAGCCTGGTATTCCCGTTTGAAGCTTGGATCGGGCGGACCTACGTCGTGCCCCACCGCTCCGACGTTTACTATGTGATCCCGGTTATGCTCTTTTTGCTGATCCTATGCGCCATCGAATGGCAGACGTCCCATCACAGCCACTCCGAACTACAACGCCTAGCCAAGCGCCATGAGCAACTGGACAGGAGTGCCTCACCGGATGGTGCAGGTATTGTGTGCTCCCTTTAACTATCCGTCGTCAACGGTCCCCTTTGGAGGATTTCGTGAAATCATCACTACTTCGTCAATACTGTCAACTTACGTTGCTCTTGCTGCTCCTGATCGCCTCATCGCTGCAGACTATGACGCGCGCAGCAGAGCTTCCACCACCGCCGCAACCATCGTCCGCACAGCCCCATAATGCTGTACCCGTCAAGGACGTTAAGCATCTAGCACCAGCGACCCAGCCAAGGCCAACGCCCACGCCGGAAGATAAACCTCCACCTTCCAAAACACCGGCGGTTCCGCTGCGTCCACAAAGGTCTGCAATTATCGCTGCCACGACCCAAGGTGTTATTAATCTCAATGTCGAGGCCCCTGCGACGATTCGGGCCGGCGACTATATCAACTATACGTACGTGTATACCAATACGGCGAACGTCTCCGCAGGTGATGTTCAAATACAACTCTTATGGGCTGACTTCGCGCTGTCACCGATGATCGATGCGAATGCCTGGCAATGGTGCTTACCGGGGACCGAGACCACCAATTGCGGCCTTCAAGCAACGTCGGTCGTCGGACCTGCTGTACATATTATGGCACCACCATGCAGCACGGCATCTTGTAACATGAAGGTCGGTCTAGATCCGTTAGCTGCACATGCCAGCGGTCGCTTCACAGTGCGGCTACAAAGCAATAGCGCTATTTATCCGCAAAGTGGCCAACCTATTCGGCGTCCCGCCGGTTCGGGTCAGTTATTCACCTCGATTCCTGGGGGCAATGGCTCAACGACACCGACAAGTGAAGATACTGCGAATACTATGGCAGTCGGTCCCGTGTTTGCCTTGAGCAAAACCACCGATCAGTCGCAGGCGATTCTACCGAATGATGAACATGAATTTGTGCTGCATGTCGGCAATACCACCAATGCAAGTGACCTAGTTAATGGTCAACCACGTGCCGATGCCATTCCTGCGACGAATGTGATTGTGAGTGACACGATTCCAACTGGTGGCCAATATGATCCGGCCAGTCCCGCTCCAAGCCGTGGCACAGTCACCTTCGACGCCTCTACTATCACTTGGACCATTCCGACCCTCGCAACCGGTGAGAGTTTAGATTTACATCTTCTGTTCCGCAAAGTTGATGGTCCGGACTGTAACTCGCTCAGCAATGTGCTCCTCAAGCTGACATCCGCCGAGATGCCGGTCATCAACGGTGCGCCAGCGATCATCAATGGTAGCGGTACTTCGGTGGGCGTAGTGGCGCCCCTACGTATTCAAGGCGTAGAGGCCTCACCCAACCCAATTACCTTTGGTACACCCGCAACCATTTCCATCACCATCCAGAGCTATTGGCCGCATGCCATGTCAGGGGTACGCCTGAATTACAATCTTCAGACCAATCTTTCGTATATCGCCGGCTCGGCGCAACCGGTACCAACCTCCGCTCCAAATGGAACAACACCTGGCGGCATGATCTCCTGGACCTTTGATATGCCGGCCGGCAGCATTAGCGCTCCTGTTCAAAAAACCTTCGCTATTCGGGTACAGGCTGGCTACACGTCTGCAACTGGTGCTGGTGATCTCCAGATTATTGCACCGACTGGTGTGCCTAGCGCATGTATTGTAGGGCTCAATGTGCAGGTTGGACTGAGGCTACGTCTAAGCTATAGCAAGACCACGGATACAGATCCTGCGACGCGGTTGGGATCGGATTATATTGTGCATCGTGGCCAAGAATTCGACTATGTGATCGGAGTACAAAACGAAGGTGTAACTGATGCTACCGGCATCGATGTTGCCGATCACTTCCCCAATCAAACGGGCGCTAACTTCCAATATGTCGTTGGGAGTTCGACGCTGGACGGTCAATCACGACCACCCGATTCATATACAAATGGCTTGGGTGGCAACATGCATTGGAACAATCTAACTGTGCCCGCAGGTAAGGAGATCTACTTGCGCTACCGGATGGTGGTAGATGGACGGGACTACTACGAATACTGCAATAGTGCTCAAGTGACCAAGCAAGATGGTGAGCAGATGTATGTCGGCTCGACGTCGGTCTGTGTCAAGATCAATCCCAATATCGCCATCAGGAAGACGGCCAATCGGAACACCGCGCGACCTGGGGATCAGGTTCAGTTTACTTTGACAATGACCAACTACGAATCTAGCCCGTACACTGTTGGCTTAGTCGACAATCTTGGTGCCTTCAACTATGTCGGGCAGGTCAGTGGTTATGGGCCGACGACGGCTTCCGGCGGCTTCAATGGAGTCGAATGGCCACTCATATCGCTCGCACCACAGGCAACAGTTTCAGCGGTGATCACGGCTGCAGTTCCAGCAGGTTGTGTCAATCAAACCTACACGAATGAAGCGTTGTTCAAGAATCAGACCGATTACGTTGTGACCGTTCCCGATACGGTCGTCTCGGTCAATGTGTCATGTGACCTCAACCAGCTGATGTATTCAAAGTCGGCCGATCACTCGCCCATTAGTCTCCAAGATCAAGTTGTTTATACACTCCAGGTGACGAACGGCAATAGCATCAACCCGATGACCAACATCACCGTGAATGACATCCTGGCGGCGGGCCTCACGTACGGCGGGATCGATAATACCAGCCCGATCACGACCGAGCCGGTACAAACCCATTTAGCGGATGGTAGTACACACTTAACGTGGACGATTCCATCGATTGTAGCCCAGAGTAGCGGCTACATTAAATACATCGCACGCTCTGGTAATGTCGTAGGCACCCCCCAAAACTTGATGCAAGCAACCGCAGCCGGTATGACCAGTGTCTGCCAGGGACACTGCGTTACCTACAACAATGAACTGGCACAGTATTCGGATGTGTCTATAACGGTGCAGCCATTGCTAACCCTAGATCCAGAGTTCGTTGAGACGACATGTGCACATCCAGGTGACACGCGTACCTATCAACTGACACTGGTCAATACCAACTCTGTTGCGTATACCATCACCAACGTGCAAACGACCTTGCCATTTGGCCTGTCCTTCGTCAAGCAGTTGAGCGGACCGGTTGCACCTACAGCCACAACCGATGGGCTAGGTCTGACAACCGTAAGTTGGTCCAGCCTTCAAATCGCGGCGAAAGGCGGCGGTGTCGCGACCCAAGTCGTCATGACCATTCAGGTTCAGGTTGGTCAGGTATTGGGCGATCTAGTGACAACCGAGCAGACGACGCCGGCAGGCTCGATCCCACGTAAAGATGGCGTCCAGAATGCGGCGATTCATATGTGCATAGCCGGGCCTACCATCGCCAAGGAGGCCAGCCCGCATACCGTGCACCATGGCGATAGCGTGCTGTACCAGATCGCGCTATCCAATCCATCTAATACACAACTATCAAACGTGACGGTTACCGATCAGCTACCACCAAACATGGCGTTTGTGGCTCAGGTAGCCGGACCGATGCCGACGCAAAACGGTAATATCCTAACGTGGACGGTAAGTGTGCCGGGTGGAACAACGGCCCAGCCGGGTGTGCTCAACCTGCAATTCCGGGCTCAGCTGGCAAACAATGCCCCAGATCAACCCTATACTAATACTGCAACGGCCACCGGAGGGACAACCCATTTCGATACTACCTATGGCACCGTGACGATCAACGGGACGATCCAGATCAAGATCTTTATGCCGTTGATCAGGCGCTAGCCACTGCAACAAGCCGTACGCAGAAGTGTTTCCGTGTACGGCTTGTTGCAGTGATGTTGTGACCATTGTGGAGCGCAACCATGACTTTTGCAACGCAATGAAGGGCACATTGGCCTATGGACGCTCCGCTTGCCTACTCTTTACAATGATGGCGCACGTACCGAACTGTGCTTTGGATGAGCCATGATGGGGGTAGAGTTAGATGCTAGGCGTACAGGCAGATGCAGCCGAGGCAGGAGTGGGCATGCCGAGCCACGTTGATTGGCTCGACGTGCGCGCCATCCCTACCCATGATCCCCTAGCTTCACTACGTTTTTGTCAAGCACTTGCACAACTCCTCAGCCAAGCTCAGGCCGGTGGTAGCACAGGCCTAGCTGCCCCACCACTCGTGCCTGCTACGCAGCCTATCCTGCAGCCAGATCTCTCCGTGGTGATCCCCGTGTTTAACGAGGAGGGTAACCTGGTTGCCTTGTATGATCGCTTGACGTTGGTTCTGCAACACAATGGGCTGCGCTACCAGCTTGTTTTTGTGGACGACGGCAGCCAAGACAAGAGCCTAACTCTGTTGCAACGCTTCGCAAGCACAGACGCACACGTTATGGTGGTCGAGCTCGCACGCAACTTTGGACACCAAGTCGCTATTACCGCTGGCCTAGATCACAGTGAGGGACGGGCGGTCGTGATTATGGACGCCGATCTGCAAGATCCACCGGAAGTGTTGCCGGCATTCATTGCTAAGTGGCAAGAAGGCCATGACGTTGTTTACGCGATCCGCGAGCAGCGCAAGGAAAACTGGTTCAAGCGCACGGCTTATGCAGGCTTCTACCGTCTGTTGCAGCGCGTCGCCAATATTAATATTCCGCTCGACGCTGGGGACTTTTGTATCATGGATCGTCGAGTTGTCGATCTGCTCAAAGGGATGCCCGAGCGCAATCGCTTTGTACGTGGTATTCGCAGTTGGGTCGGCCTCGATCAGGTCGGGCTCGCCTATGAGCGTCAGGCACGGCATAGCGGCCAACCCAAATATACCTTTAGGCGACTGATATATCTGGCGCTTGATGGATTGGTCTCCTTCAGCTTCGTGCCACTGCGCTTTATTACGATGATTGGCTTCGGGGTCTCGCTTCTATCCATCATCCTCGCAATCTTTTACGCCATCAAAAAGATCCTAGTGGGCTTACATCCACCCGGCTTTGCGACACTGATTGTATCGATCTTTTTTCTGGCAGGAATTCAAATGATCACGCTGGGTGTAATCGGTGAATATATCGGTCGCATTTTTGAAGAGGTCAAGCAGCGACCGCTCTATGTGATCCGAACCGTACGTGGAAGGTCAGGATCTTGCGAATCTTAATGCTCGACAACGAATTCCCGCCACTGGGTGGGGGTACGGGTGTCATCAATTATCACCTCCTTAGAGAATTAGCAGCATATCCGGATATATGGATTGACCTTATTACCTCGTCGCGTAGTCGTACTGGTTACACGACCGAGCAGTTCGCTCCGCGGATTATGATCTACAAGGTGCCGGTCGATAATCACAATATCCATCACGCTACGAACCATGAGCTTGTGCGCTACGCATGGCGTGGTCTGAAGCTTTGCCACCGACTGATGAAGCAGCAACAGTATGATCTCAGCTTTGCCTTCGCCGGGGTACCAGCCGGAGCTATCAGCTTTGCTTTAAAGCTCAGATGGCGGCTCCCATATCTTGTTTCTTTGCAAGGTCCCGACGTTCCCGGCTTTGAAGCCCGCTACCAGTCCATCTACCCCCTGCTCAGGCCACTGCTTTGGTTTATTTGGCACCGGGCTGCAGCGGTGACGGCAAGCAGCCTCCAGCATCAGCAACTGGCACAGCGTATGGCGCCGAGGCTTGCGATCCCGATAGTGCCCAACGGCGTTGATACCGATCTTTTTTACCCCGCTGACCATTGCTCCGAAGTGCTGACCTTTGTTTGTGTGGGACGCTTAATCGAACGTAAAGGCCAGCAACATCTGCTCCAAGCTTTCGCCCAACTCCAAGCACAACTGCCGGCGCGGCCGATGCGACTCGATTTAATCGGGACGGGTGATGCCGAAGCTGGCTTCAAGCAACAGGCGGCCAAGCTTGGCCTTGGTAGCAGCGTTCGTTTTCGTGGCTGTATCGACCGAGCCGAGATGCCGTACGTATATCGAGAGGCCGATGTTTTTGTATTGCCTTCACAAAACGAAGGCATGTCGATCGCCTTGCTCGAAGCGATGGCAAGTGGGCTGCCAGTAGTAGTGACTGATACCGGCGGCACCGACGAGTTAGTGATGGCTGGAACGAACGGCTTGGTCACAGAATGGGCAGACGTTGGCGGGCTCTGCGTCGCGATGCGTCGTTTAGCCGAAGATACGGCATTACGTCAGCAGATGAGCCAGGCCAACCGTGCTGTCGGGCTGACTATGGCATGGAAAGAGATGGCGAAAAAGTACCTTACGGTTCTGGAGTTGAGCGGAGTAGCGCCGACATTTATGCTACCGGTCTCGCTATGAATGCCATAGCACCGGTGCGTGTTTTATTTATCATTGATCAGCTTGGTACCGGTGGTGCCCAAGAGTTCTTATTGCACCTATGCGGATCTATACCTCGCGACACCATCAATATTTCAGTCTGTGCCCTACGTGATGGCCCGTATCGCAAACGCCTTGAAGCACTCGGCATCCACGTGTACAGCCTCACCGACCATAAAAGCCTACTACGCATGCCGGTTGTCGCACGACGCCTCCTCCATCTCTTACGCCGCGAGCACTTTGATATCGTGCATACGCTTTTGGAAGCTTCATTTGTGCTCGGTACTCCCCTCGCGCGTTTTTTCCAGATCCCGACTGTGCATAGCGTCATGATTGTGCGACAACAAAGCACGAAATGGTTTTTCCCACTCATGGCGGCCTACCAACGATTGGTCAGCCTTTTTCTCACACCATTTCCCGCAGAACTGCTTGCTTCTGGCATTCAGTGTCACAAAATTGCCGCTGTCAACGTCACGGTCGAACTGGCTGATATGTTGGCAGTCGGCCATGATCCCGAATGCACACTTGAGCCATTCGATCTTCACGCCGCATACCCCGTCGTCGTATCAATCGGACGCTTAATCTCAGACAAGGGTCATGAGTTCGCGATTCGAGCCTGGCCAGCCGTGCGACAACGTTGGCCCATGGCACGCCTGTTGATCATTGGCGATGGGGAAGACCTGAGTCAGCTTCAAGCGCTTACTAAGGAGCTTGGGTTAGCCGAGGCGGTTCTCTTCGCTGGATTTCGGCAAGATCTTGCTGCAATTTTTAGCCGGGCGGATCTCTACCTTCGTACGTCGCTCAAAGAGGGCATTAATCTGACTACTATTCAGGCCCTCGCCGCAGGAGTGCCAACGATCGGTTTCAAAACGGTGGTACCCCAGGAGATTATCGAAGACGAGACGAACGGATTACTGGTTCCACTCTACGATGTTGCAGGTTTATCGCAAGCAATTCAACGTCTCAGTGATGACGACGCGCTCCGGCAGCGACTTAGTTTTGCTGGTCGATTAGGGACGAGTCGTGACTACGACCTAGATAGCGTTGTTTCCTTCTACCAAGCAACCTATATCGCACTTAAAGGCACAAGAAGGCCGCTAAACACAGCATTATGGGAGCTACGTGCTCCAGATACAGAGACACTGGGAGCCGGGCGATGAACGATCACGTCGCAACAGTGATGCTCTCTACTCTTGACGAACAACACTTTGGTATACGAACGGCGCGCGCTACGGGAGTGACAGCACTGAGCCTACCCATGCTTCTTCACTTCTGTGAAACAAACACCGTTGAACTGCTGATCGCCCGTTGCTCAACGTACGATCTGGACGCCACACAAGCTATGGAACGGCACGGTTTCGCGCTGATGGATACCCTGCTGTATTTCACTCATGATCTCCAACACATTCTATACACATCTCAGCCTGGTGCCCTCCGAGTACGATCCATTCGGCCAGCCGAAGCAGACACGGTACAAGCGATCGCACGCGCAGCATTTCGCTGCTACCACAGCCATTACCATGCCGACCCGCGCTTGGACCCCTTAGCATCTGATGAGGTTTATGCCGAATGGGCATACCAGGCTGCACGCTCGCGCACAGTGGCCGACGAAGTATTGGTTGCAGAGCTTAATGGGGCAATTGTCGGCTTCGGCACATTGCGCTTGAGTAACGATACAACCGTAGAAGGCGGATTATTTGCCGTTTGCCCCACTGCCCGACGGCAGGGCGTCTACCGGTCCATCATGATCCACGCTCTCGAATGGTGCACAACGCGCGGTGCGTCACAAATGCTAATCTCGACCCAGGTAACGAACCTCGCTTCACAAAAAGTATGGACACGCCTTGCTTTCGAGCCATGCGATAGCTTTTATACCTTCCATAAATGGTTTACGCAATGATTCCAATACCGTTTAATCGTCCCAGTGTCATGGGACGCGAGCAGACATACATCGCCCGCGCGATTACCAATGGCCACGCATCAGGCGACGGCCCTTTTACTAAGCAATGCCACGCCTTGCTTGAGCAGATCCTCGACGTTCCCCGGTGCCTACTGACAACCTCCTGCACCCACGCATTAGAAATGGCAGCGCTGCTCCTCGACATTCAGCGGGGCGACGAAGTGATCGTGCCTTCGTTCACCTTCGTTTCAACAGCGAACGCCTTCGCCCTACGCGGAGCACACCTAGTTTTCGCAGATATCCGTCCTGACACACTGAACCTTGATGAGTCCGTTCTGGAAGGTCTTATCACGCCGCAAACCAAAGCAATAGTACCGGTGCATTATGCAGGCATCGGCTGTGAAATGGACAC
>JACDGP010000247.1 GCA_013821605.1 Herpetosiphonaceae bacterium | reverse complement strand
GTCTGGAGCGCGCTGGGTCCACCCCGTCCCATCCCGAACCGGGTCGTGCAACGGCGTAGCGCCAAGGGTACTGGGGGGATGACCCTCTGGGAGACGAGGTCGATGCACCTGCGACCGTGACGAAAACGAAAGGGCCTGATGTACTTGAAAAAGTACATCAGGCCCTTTCTATTTTGGTCGGTATATTTCAGCGCAACAGAAATTCTAGTAGGTACTGGTTGACTAAGTCAGGGCGGTCTTGTTGAACCCAATGACTAGCATCAGGAATAAAGTGTAACGTCAGGTCGGGAACATAGCGCTCAAGACCCTCGTTCAATTCCTTACCAAGTGCTGTATCATGTTCGCCCCAAATCACCTGCACCGGCATAGTAGCAACCGGATTAGCTGCCGTAAATGCGCGTTGGCTTGCTGGGCGTCCTATTGCCCGGTAATAGTTGACCGCTGCCCCTGCTGCACCCGGCTGTGCCATGGCCGCTTTGTAGGCCGCTATAACATCGGGAGTATATTGCTCCTTATGCACACCCATGCCTCGAAACGCGCGCTCGATGAACTCATAGTTGCGTGCGCGAATCACAAACTCTGGTAGCCAAGGTAGTTGAAACAAACCAATATACCAGCTTCGAGCCACTTGCCGTCGATTGGTTAGCAAGTTCTGGCTAAATATGCGGGGATGTGGGGCATTCATAACGCTTAAGCTCGTGGTGACATCGGGTCGATTCAGGGCTGTCGCCCATGCAATGATGCCGCCCCAATCATGACCAACAATATGTGCTTGCTCGGCACCAAACGAGTGTATAAGCTGGACGACATCCTCAACTAACGTTGGGATCACATAATCTGTAATCCGTACCGGCTTACTTGACAGGTTATAGCCCCGCATATCGGGAGCAACGACCGTAAAGTGCTGTGCTAGCACCGGGATTTGCTCCCGGTACGAGTACCAAAATTCAGGAAAGCCGTGCAGTAAAACCACCAGTCGTCCTGATCCCGCTACCACACAATGCAATCGCACGCCGTTGATCTCTCGGTATTCGTGCTTTAGAGTACTGCTATCTCCCATCATTTGTTCCTCTGTTAACGCAGCAGCCACCGGCTGGACCAGCGGTGGCTGCTACAGGCATATCGGAACGCTATCGCGGTATAGCGACCTGTGGACGAGCGATCGTGGGTGCAATCTTGCGACCACGGATTGTGGTGCGCTTCAGTGCTTTGAGTACCCGCTCCGCCATTTGCTCGGGAACTTCAACGAACGCGAAGCGATCATAGAGCTCGATCGAGCCGACGGCGCGGCCTGGAATACCGGCCTCATTGGCAATAGCGCCGACAATATCGGCTGGCCGAACATTATCGTCGCGCCCGATATCAAGGTACAACCTCGACATGCCGCGCTCTGGGCCGAAGCGGCCACCACCCGAACGGCTGCCTGTTGGCCGGTCACCAAAGTCACCCGGTGCAGTACGGGGTGGGCGCCGCTCTTCCACTTCCTGTTGAGCCAACGTGTCTTCAGCCGGTACCTCCGGTTCGCTCAGCAGCAGCTTAAAGGCTGCTGCTGCCAGGTCAATCGGATCATACTCCTCGCCTAGCTCTTCGACCAGGATCGTGTAGCTTTCCAGACCGCCCGCTGCCACAGCTTCACGTAAAGACTCTTTGAATGCTTCGCGTCGCCGTGCGATAACATCGGCAATCGTGGGCAAGCGCATCCGTTGGATCTCCTGTCCAATCATGCCCTCGATAATGCGCAGTTGTCGTCGCTCGCGCGGTGTGACGAGCGTAATTGCCACGCCGGCACGCCCAGCACGCCCGGTGCGACCAATGCGGTGGACATAACTTTCGGGATCCAGCGGAATATCATAGTTAACGACGTGTGAGACGTGCTCGATGTCCAAACCACGCGCCGCCACATCTGTCGCTACGAGGATTTCGACCGAGTTCGCCCGGAAGCGCGCCATTACCCGGTCACGTTGAATCTGACTGAGATCGCCGTGCAATGTCTCGGCCTGATAGGCCCGCGCGGTCAGGCGCTGCCCTAGATCATCAACTGCACTCTTGGTCCGGCAGAAAATGATCGCAGATGTCGGCGTTTCAAAGTCCAGAATGCGCGCCAACACCTCGAATTTGTCACGCCCGCCGACCTCATAGTACACCTGGCGTGTTAGTGCAACCGTCATCTTTTCGGCGGCTACGCTGATGCGCTGCGGATCTTTCATATAGCGCTTCGCGATCATGCCAATCGGACCCGGAATCGTCGCTGAGAAGAGCAGGGTTTGGCGGTCATCCGGCGTTTCTTGCAGGATCGCCTCGATGTCCTCGATAAAGCCCATGTCCAGCATTTCGTCAGCTTCGTCGAGCACCACCGTCCGCACCCCATCCAGTTTGAGTGTGCCCCGCCGAATATGATCCAGCAAGCGCCCGGGTGTGCCAACCACAATCTGTACGCCACGCTGGAGCGCCATCAACTGTCGACCAATAGGCTGACCGCCATAGACCGGCAGGACCTGTACATGTTTGTATTTACCATAGTTGTGACAGGCCTCAGCGACCTGCACTGCTAGCTCGCGGGTCGGCGTCAGAATCAAAGCTTGCGGCGTCCGCTGGTCGGCTTCTAATTTCTCGATGACCGGTAGCGCAAAGGCCGCGGTCTTACCGGTGCCCGTCTGGGCCTGCGCAATGATATCCACCCCTTCGGATACGCGCTGAATCGTTTGCGCTTGAATAGGGGTCGGTTCTTCGTAGCCGAGCTCGGTAATTGCCCGCAGGACAGGCTCACTCAAGCCTAATTCGGCAAAGGTTGTCATATAAAATCCTTCACGGCTATTGGAGCCGTCTTTATCACGTCCTAATGTTTACATACTGTATTGTACACGATGCAGCCGTCTTGCTCCCACGGCTATGCTATACTGGTCGGCTGTCTTACGAATGAGGTCCTTATGTCAGTTGTGGCGATTATTGGTGGTCAGTGGGGCGATGAA
>JACDGP010000139.1 GCA_013821605.1 Herpetosiphonaceae bacterium | reverse complement strand
GAGCGACACCATGTCCGGCGGCTGGAGCAACTCGGCTATACCGTTTCTCTCGCTCCGAAAGCTGCCTAGCCCGAGGGAGACGGAATTTTCGAGAGAAGTAGTGGAGTTGGACAAAAGGATGTTCTTAGACATCTAGTATTAGACTACGAAAATGTGGCATGTGTGCAATGCTTGCTCATGTGCCACTGTATATATTTAGTCCATGTAAGGAGGCTTTAAGTTGCGACCATTAGAAAGAATGCTCTACTGGGGTACTTCTGGTGGGTTAATGGGCTTAGGATTCGTTGGCTTCGGCCTTGCACTTGTACCCACCCTTTTTGGCGGAGTACTGGCCCTCTATGGAGTCAAGCGTTTTGGCCCCCGTGGATTTTGGATAACGATTGTTGCAATGGGTATAGTCCCGGCATTAGTGCTCCTGTATAGATATCTTACCGTTGCTCCTGCCACGACCCTTGGCCCAAACCTGCTTGCTCCCGTGGCAGTCTTTGGTACACTTGCACTTGCTGGTGTAATCTGGGGGCTCATTGAGGCACGACGAGGGCGGGGACCAGAATCTTCTGCGAGCGGCAGGTAGTTGAACTCCGTATTGGTTGTAAAAATTTACTGCCTTGGATAACCCAAATTTAAAATCGACCCTGGTACATGCTGTGCAACGGACATGGGATGTACCTCTGCCGAAAAGGTGGGGCACATGGTCCGCGCTTCATCAGCGCATTACATCTCATCCACAGCTTGATCAACACGTTGATGCAATCTACAAAGGTATCCTCATGCGCCTCCAGCGTGAGATGTTGCTGTTATTGATGGTGTTGACAATTCCGTTGGGCATCTTCTATAGCATACAATGGGTATATGCCCTACGAGGTAGTGATCCAGTATCTCATGGGGTGTTTGTCGTACACACAACGAGCTTCGTGCTCACCATCATCTTAATTACTCTTTTTCTACGACATCAAATGATCAGTATTGCCTGGATGAGTGTTTTGGGTATCAACCTTAGTGCAATCCTCGTGCAAATACGGCTTTTGCAGCAACCTGGGATTATCTTGTTCGCTCTCCTTACTATGGCGGGACCAGCCCTCTTTGCTCCGTTTCGTATTAGTATCATGCTTGTCAGTGGGCTATGTACAGCAGTATATTTGGTCGTGCACTGGACACTTCCTGCGAATCAACCGGATTGGAGTGGTAGTCTTATCCTCTTTATTGCACTTATGCTTGGCCTAGATTGCATTGGGATCGTGATTCGTGACGTGTTGAAGCAGTTCGCACGGACTACGGTTGCGATTGAACGTGAAGCCATACAGCGCGGGCAACTCCAGCAGCAAATGGTTGATCTGCATCAGCAGGTCGAGCGCATTGCCTCTTTGGAACATGATGTACGGCAACCTTTACGTACTGGGCTATCTAACAACATTAGCTGTCGAGATGGACCATATAAATTGTGAAGAGTTAGTTATGCCGGCGCTAGCGGCGACACAGCGCGCTGATCGTTTGATTAACAACCTCCTTGATGCTACTCGTGACGAGGGGCGTCAGCAACAAAAATTTCGAGGACCTACCGATATATCCGAGGTGTTGCGGCGACTGCAAGATATTACAGGAGGGTTGGCCCGTTATTATACTGCTCCACCTGTACCGATCCACTTTATATTCGATCAGTTCTTACCGGTAGTAATGATTGATCAAGAGCAGTTTGAGCGAGCACTTCTGAATCTGCTCGATAATGCACTTGCACACTCTCCGCCAACTGGCATAATTGAGGTACGCGCGTGGGTGAACGATAGGGAGCTGATGATCGAAGTGCAGGATCTAGGGCCAGGCCTACCCGAACACGTACACGCGGCATTAGTTGCACCGCCTTTGACCGTACCAATAACCGTACCATATGAGCGTTCGTACCTGAGGGATGGAACAATTCACTGCCATCCCTCCTAAAAGCTAGGCCCAGCGTACGAGGCCCAACTCGTACTTGTTCGCCAGATCACGATGTGCCGGGACGACTCGTACACCATACACGAGCGAACCGCCCTGCGCAATCTTCAGCGTGCCACGATATTCGTAAAAACCATCCTGTTGTGCCTGGGCGGTGAGCGGGACTGACCCTAATTCCTTAACCTCGCCGTTTTGGTCATCGCCACCAACCAGTTCGATTAACACATCGTTAGGTTGCATTTCGCCAAGCCCGACTCGTGCACTGACTTCCAACGCATCACCGATCGCGTACTGCTTGCGTTGTGGCCCCTGGACCGCGATCTGGACACTAGGCCACGCGCGGTAAACGCGGGCTTTCCAAGCTGATAGCTCGGCAGCGGCTTGATGATCCTGACCGGCAAAGTCACTGCTCCGCCGGATGGTCGGAACATACAGCAGATTGGTGTAATCCTTAACCTGCCGCCGCATCGAAAAGCGTGGCGCACAGGTACGAATAGCTTCTTTCATGATCGCTAGCCAACGATGTGGCAGGCCGTCGTCACCACGCTCAAAAAACGTTGGCAGAATGTCTTGCTCCAGCACCGTATACAGCGCATCAGCATCGGCGGCATTCTGTGTCTCCACGTCCTGATATTCACGCTCTTCGCCAATCGCCCAGCCGTTCCCCGGCTGGTAACCCTCGGCCCACCAGCCATCAAGGATCGAGCAGTTCGGTAAGCCGTTGAGTGAAGCTTTCTCACCGCTGGTGCCGCTAGCCTCATACGGCCGAATCGGATTGTTCAACCACAGATCACAGCCGGAAACTAAATGGCGTGCCATACTCATATCATAGTTTTCTAGGAAGACGATCCGCCCTAGAAACTGCGGCGAGCGTGAGGCAGTATAGATTGCCTGGATCAAGCTCTTACCGGGATCGTCGGCTGGGTGTGCCTTCCCAGCATAGATAATTTGCACAGGTCGATCCGGGGAGCCGAACAGCCGGACCACACGCTCGAGATCACGTAACAGCAAGGTCGCCCGCTTATAGGTCGCGAAGCGCCGGGCAAAGCCGATCGTAAAGGCGTTGGGGTCAAGCAGCGAATCGACGGCTCGGATCGCAGCCGGGCCTTCGCCCAATCGTAAGCGTTGTGCTCGGACCACCTTCTCGGCATACGCAATCATTTTTGCTTTGCGAGCATTATGGGCGGCCCACAGCTCCGCATCCGGTATGCGCTCAACGGCCCGCCATTGAGCCTCATCATCCATGGTTTCTTCCCAGTCCTTGGGCAGGTAGCGATCATACAGTTCACGCAATTCGAGAGCTAACCAGGTACCGGTATGCACACCATTCGTCACATGCGTAATCGGTACATCCTCAGCATTCACACCGGGCCACAGGAACTGCCACATCTTGCGCGCCACGGCCCCGTGCAGGCGGGACACACCATTGTGCATCGAGGAGAAGCGCAAGGCCAGCACCGTCATCGAGAAAGCACTCCCCCAGGGTTGATCCTGGCGCGCCAAACTATGGAACTCTTCGCGGTTGAGCCCGAGCTGGCCCCAGTAGTTCCCGAAGTAGGTGTCGATCAAATCATAGTTAAAGATTTCGTTGCCCGCCGGGACGGGTGTGTGCGTGGTAAAGATCGTGCTGGCTCGTACCACTTCGTTGGCTGTAGCCCACGGCAGTCCTAGGGCGACCAACTCGCGCGTGCGTTCTAGGACGGCGAAGACCGGGTGCGAATCATTCAAATGGATGATGCTGAAGTCGATCCCGAGTGCCCGTAAGGCTCGTAAGCCACCGATTCCCAGAATGATCTCTTGCGAAATACGCAGGTTGTGGTCGCCACCATACAGCCGTGCTGAAAGCTCGCGATCAGCGGGTGCATTGCCGGGCACGTCGGTATCCAGCAAATACAGAGGATTACGTCCGATCTGCACTTTCCAAACCTTGGCATAGACCTGGCGGCCCGGCAATTCGACGCCAATCAATACTTCCTTGCCATCTGGACGCGTGGCGGCCGTCGCTGGAACATCTGAGAACTCAACTTTTTCATAAAAGGCTTCTTGACTGCCATCCCGCGTAATGCGCTGGGTAAAATAGCCTTGCGGATACAAAAAGCCGATGCCGATAAAGGGTAAGCCTAGATCGCTCGCCTCTTTAATATGATCGCCCGCCAGCACACCTAAACCGCCCGAATAAATCGGCAGCGATTCATGCAAACCGAACTCTGCCGAAAAGTAGGCAATGTTCTTGCTGGCCAGATCGCCGTAGGTTGTCCGGAACCAGGTCGGACAATCCGGATGCATATAACGATCAAAGCGGGCCAGAATAGTATCATAGCGGGCAGTGTAGCCAGCATCTTCAGCCACTGTTTGGAGCCGCTTGGGGGCTACCTCGGCCAGCTGCCGCACAGGATTATGGTTAACACGATCCCACAGCACCGGATCGAGATCGGCATACAGTTGTTGAGCTTCACTGTGCCAGCTCCACCACAGATTGTAGGCTACTTCATATAGGCGGCTGATCCGCTGTGGAATCGTTGGAAATACGGCTACCCGTCCCAGAATATTCACATATCCTCCTTATCTTAGTATCAACGGCAAAGCCCGTCACCACGCACGGCACGGCAACGGGCCATCAATCATAGTATACCCGATGCGCTGCGCGTCATCGTTGGTACGTTGCATGCTAAAATAGAACTAACTATACATTCGGAAGCTGATCAAGCAGGAGAAGAACATGGGACGACGAACCGATACCACGGCGGATGTTGGGTTGCTAGCCCTACGCCTAACCATCGGGGGCTTGCTGGCCGGCCATGGTGCCCAGAAACTCTTCGGCAGCTTCGGGGGTCCTGGGCTTAAAGGTACTGCTGGCTGGCTCGAATCAATGGGGCTGAAACCGGGTCAAACATGGGCGCTCATGGCCGGCGGTAGTGAATTCGGCAGTGGAGTGCTGATGGCGACGGGCTTCCTCAATCCGCTAGGCCCCATCTCATCCTTTGGGCCAATGTTAATGGCCTGGGATAAGGCTCATCGGGGCAAACCGATATGGGGCCAGGCTGGTGGCCCGGAGCCCGTGTTAATCTATCTTGCGGCGGCCACTGCGCTGGCTTTCGCCGGTCCCGGCAGCTATTCTCTGGACGAGCTTTTCGATATCGATGTTCCGACGCCGCTGGTGCTGTTGACCGCCGTCGGTGTCGCTGCGGGAGTCGTGACCGGCATGATGGCCCAACCCGATCCTCCTCCTCCGCCACAGGAGGATGCAGGTCGTGATGAGTTGCAGGCGGGAGAAGCAGGCGGCGATCACGCGAGCTAACCAGTAGGCTACGCCGTAACTTCGCTGCCCGGCTACGTTCCTAGCTGTGAACGTAGCCGGGCAGCTTTTAATCGTCGTGGTTGCCAGGGAGCACCTAACCTGTTAGACTTCGTCCCGCTGGTTACGCCGTGTCGTGTCCTGCTCGGTTACAACACGTGTACTCTGGCTCGCGTCAGGGATCTGCTCGACATTAACGTCGCTGCGGCGCACCGTGTCCTGAATGTTCTCGGTACGCTCGTGCGCTTCCTTGTTAATGACCACTTCCTCGACGACCCGTGCCTGCTTATTGACGACAGCACGTTCATCCATTTCACGGACTTCAAAACTCCCGTCTTTGAGTTGATCCAACTGAGCAGTATTAACCGGCTGATTCACCGGTCGGCGCTCGACATGCACTTCTTCCTCGTGCAAAGTGACCTGCTCGTTGACGGGCTTTTCGGTGACGTGTGTTTGAACGCGCACACCACCACCCTCTACCTGCTGCTTACCGATCTGGATCTGTTCCTCGACGATCGGTACGACCATTTCATTACCCTGGTATTGTTGAGTAGAGCCGCTCCCACTTCGGTTTGTGGTGGAGGTGGCTGATGCCCCAGTGCTGCGCTGTGTCGTGGTCGTGGAACTTGTAGCGCTTTGCTGGCCCATGCGTCCCCGACTAATGTCGACTACATTGTGCCGATCCAGAATCTCCACAGCCCGCATGGCCTCGTCGTCCGGTAAGGCCTGCGCAATAATCAGAGCCCCACCGCTCCGGACGCCCTCGTCATACACCGCCGCATCGTCCTGTGGAACCCCGGCTTGGCTTAGAGCACTCGTGATGCGACCACTCGCTTTGTCGATCAGATGCACATTATTGCTGTTGAAACCAGCGCTTTGGAGCTCCTGAAATGCCGCCTGGCCATCACTTGGTTGTTCGAACAGGCCTACAACAGTTTTCGCCATTGTCATTCTTTCCTTGTGTAACCAGTTTGACTGCTCCAATTGTTGCAGCCACCCTGGAGCGTAGGCGCCGTGCTCCTCACTTGCCTTGGGCAGGTGTCACGTGTCGTCGTATAGTGAGCATAGTGGCAACAATCGTACCAGCAGGCGCTTGATACCGTCAGCCAGCTTTGCCACCATCCTGCGACATGTGTTACGCTACGCCCACCTTAATATGGATAGGAAGCTCCGATGGCAACTGCGTTCCTTCGCGACGACATCATCGAGTTGCATAGCGATCCAACACATCCCGAACAAGCTGAGCGCCTTGCATCGCTGACCCAAGCGCTTGAGGCGAGTGAGCTAGCCTCGGTGTTGCGAACGCTGCCACTCCGTCCTGCCCGTGAAAGCGAGATCGCAGCCGTGCATCGTGGGCAGATGCTGGAACGAACGCAGATGCTGGCACTTGATGGCGGAGGTCGTCTGGATGCCGACACATATGTTACGCCCGATTCCTGGCAGGTCGCTTGCCATGCCGCCGGTACCGTGATAACCGCCACCGAGGCCGTGGTGGGTGGTACCGTCGCTAACGCGTTTGCAGTGGTACGACCACCCGGTCACCATGCAACCGCTACACGCGCGATGGGTTTTTGCCTAGTGAATAATGTTGCTGTCGCAGCCCAGTACGCGCTTGACCACTTAGGTGTGAAGCGCATTGCGATCATTGATTGGGACGTGCATCATGGCAATGGGACGCAAGACATTTTTTACGGCAACGCGCAGGTCTTGTATTGTTCGACCCATAACTATCCCTTCTATCCGGGAACCGGTCACTGGCAGGAGATGGGCCAAGGTGTGGGCTATGGCACAACCTTGAATGTCCCGTTGCCACCGGGCACCGACGAGACAGCCTTTGTCCGTACTTACGACGAGCTCATCATCCCGGCACTACGCCGTTTTGAGCCGGATATGATCATGGTGTCGGCCGGCTATGATGCCCATTGGGCCGATCCCTTGGGTGCCATGTTGGTTTCCACAACCGGCTATGCGCTGGTAGCCACAAAGGTGTATAATCTAGCTGCTGATGTTTGTGGCGGACGAATCGTCTGTGCCCTGGAAGGTGGCTATCATCCCCCGGCGCTGGTCGAATGTATCATTGCAACCTTGCAGGTCTTACGCGGTCGCCCTGATCTTGTTCATAACGGATTGGGAGTGCAAGCCGAACAACCGGTAGACATCGCTCGTCTCATCGCCACGATCCAGCATCAGCACCCGCTGCTTCAAAGCTGACAGCCAAGCAGGAGTAAAGCAAGTCGAATGTACCCAGTATGATCGCTGTCATTGATTACGGTGCTGGTAATTTGCGCTCTGCGGTCCGTGCGCTCCAGCATGTCGGCGCACACTTGCAGGTCACGGATCGGGCTGCCGATCTCGAAGCAGCCGACGCTATCGTTTTGCCGGGGGTTGGGGCGACCCGTGATACCATGAATGCCCTCCAACGCCTCGAACTAGCATCCGCACTGCCCCGGCTCATCCACGCCGGGGTCCCGTTTTTAGGCATTTGTGTTGGTATGCAAGTGCTGGCTGAGCAGAGTGAAGAGTGGGGTCTCCATCCTTGCTTAGGTATCATTCCCGGCACCGTCCGCCGCTTTCCATCCCATGTCGGTAAAATCCCACAAATTGGCTGGAACCAAGTGATGAGCTGTGCAGCGACGCCGCTCTTAGCAGGTATTCCAGACGGCAGTGCCTTCTACTTTGTTCACTCATTCTATGTCGATACGCTCGATCCTCTGCTCGTTGCGGGACGGACCGACTATGGTATTCAGTTTCCTGCCCTGCTACACTCAGGTAACGTCGCTGCAACCCAGTTTCATCCCGAGAAGAGTGGGCGGTGGGGCCTGCACCTGCTCCGTAATTGGATTCGATCTGTGACTTGATTATCCGCTGTGAGTGCAGGGTGCAGGGCTACATGGCGCTGCATTCCCTCATCAAGGATTGGGGCTTTCTGTGGACATTATTCCAGCAATCGATATTAAAGATGGCCAGTGTGTTCGCTTGTACCAGGGTGACTACCAGCGCCAAACGATCTTTGACCCCGATCCGGTCGCCGTAGCACGGCGCTGGACCGAGCTTGGGGCGCAGCGTCTGCATGTGATCGATCTCGACGGGGCTAAACTTGGGCGTCCGGTTAATGCCCAAATTGTCTTCGCCATTGTCCGTGCTGTATCTATCCCAGTTCAACTAGGTGGTGGTTTACGCGATGAGCCAACCGTTGATGCCGCAATTCATCTCGGCGTTGATCGCATCATCCTAGGTACCGCCGCGCTCGCCGATTCGCAGTTGATCAAACGGCTGATCGAGCGCTACGATGATCGCATTGTAATCAGTGTTGATGCTCGTGATGGCTGGGTTGCCACGAATGGTTGGCTTGAAACGTCACACGTACGCGCCGCCGATCTTGTGCGACGCATGGCCGAGTTTGGTGTACAGTCCGTACTGTACACGGACATTACCCGCGATGGTACGCTCCACGGTCCTAATCTTGACACGACCGCCGAGTTGGTGGCCCTCCATGGGCCAGCTATCATTGCCGCAGGTGGTGTTGGTAGCCTTGCCGACCTCCAATCGCTCGATGAGATCGGCGTTGCTGCTGCCGTTATTGGCCGTGCCCTCTATACCGGTGCGGTTGACTTAGCCGAAGCATTGCGCACGATTGGCGCGGGAGGAAAGGTTTCACGATGAATAAAAATGATGTCACCCACAAATATGAAGAAGAAAAGCTCCGAGTTCAAGAACAATCTCAACTTATTTACTTGCAGAACCAGATCGATGAACTGCGTCGCATGCTGAAAGATCAAAATAATAAGTATGCGTGGGCGATGGAGCAGGCCCGTCGCGCCGAAGGCCAGGTCGCACAGATCCAAAATGTTATTGAACGTCAGGCCCAGGAGATTCAGGCGACCTTGGAAGTATATAAACGTGAGCTTGGCAACATTCGCCGTGATATTGCCGCGGTCCAACTCCGCGCCGAAGAGGCGATCAAGCCCGTCCGTGAGATGCAGGCCGGCATCCATCAGTTAAGTGAAGCACGGCGCCAGGACCGGGAATCGGTCACGCCCTGGTTCGCGCGTATCGAAGAACTCGAACATGCTATCCGCGAAGTTGTGGCACATGTGCGCGAACTAGACGAGCGGCAGCGCCAAGTTCAGCCGCAGTTCGAACAACTGCGCTCAGCTGATACGGCGGTGGTGGAAGAAATTCGCCATGTTAATGAGCAGGTAGAGGTCGAGAAGCAGGTGCTACGCCGCCAAGCGGTTGAGGCCCAGCAGATGATCGCGGATGTACGCACGGCGATGGACGAGCCTGTGGCGCGCGTGGGCCGCCTCGAAGAGCGGGCACGGGCACTTCAAGAGTTTGTCAAGGATTTGCCTGAGGCGATTGCGGCGGTGGACGAGCACCTACCGGGTCTTCACGATGAAATGCGTAGGATCGAACTGATGGCGACCGAGCGATTTCTGCTAACGCAGGAGCGCATCGAAGATCTACGCCATCAGAACGAGGGGCGGCTGACCGAATTGCACGACACCGACGATCACCATTTGCGCCATCTCACTAACTGGTTAGAGCGGATCGATGCGTGGTGCCGCGAAGAAGAGGGCCGCGTCACCCGCATCAGCAACCGCATCGAATTGCTCCACCAACGGCATGATGGTCGCCTCACCGACTTAGAGTCTCAGGAACTCCAGTTGCTGGAGAGGATTACCGGGGCCTGGCAAACCGCCTTCGAGAACGTCAAGCAAATTCAGGTCGAGCGGCGTGAGAGCTTCGGGCCGGAGGAAGGTACACGCCAAAGCTGATGCTGACGCGCCGGATTATTCCCTGTTTGGACGTCAAGGCCGGCCGTGTCGTTAAAGGTGTGACCTTCGCTGATCATATCGATGCGGGCGATCCGGTTGCCTTGGCGGCGCTATATGATCGTGAAGGTGCCGACGAGCTTGTCTTTTATGATATTACGGCATCCTCGGATGAGCGTGCGATCATGGTCGAGGTCGTTGAACAAACCGCTGCTCAGGTCTTTATTCCCTTGACGGTTGGGGGTGGTATTCGCACGGTCGCGGATATGTACCGCATGCTCCGTGCCGGAGCCGATAAGGTGTCGATCAATACTGCGGCGGTCTTGCATCCCCTGCTGATCAACGAAGGAGCACAACGTTTCGGGTCACAGTGTGTGGTAGTGTCGATCGATGCGCGGCGCGTGCCCAGGTCACATCCCACTGATCCGTTGCGCTGGACGGTATTCACGCACACAGGGGGTGCCGGACGGGCGACGGAGCTGGATGCTGTTGCGTGGGCCAAGCAGGCGGTTGAACTGGGTGCTGGCGAACTGGTGATCAATAGCATCGACGCCGATGGCACACGTGATGGCTATGATCTTCCGCTGCTCCAGGCGATTGCCTCGGCTGTGGGCGTCCCGGTCATCGCTTCGGGTGGGGCCGGTACCCTCGACCATATCCTGGCTGCAGTGACAGTCGGGCAGGCGGATGCGGCCCTTGCAGCCTCGATCTTTCATTTTGGCACCTATACGATCGCCCAAGCCAAGCACTTTCTGGCCGAGCATGACGTGCCGGTGCGTCTGGTGTAGCCTGGAGTTGTCCGCCCCCCTTGTGCTATAATTCCTGGGGGCAATGGAGCCCTTGGGGAGGGTTGGGTGGATTTTTCACTGACCGACGAGCAACAATGGATACAACAAACCGTTCGTGATTTTGCCCAGCGTGAGATTGTACCGCTTGCCAAACACACGGATGAAACGGGTGAGTTTCCGCACGAGATCTTTCGCAAGATGGCCCCGCTAGGCTTGCTGGGCCTCCCGTTTGAGGAAGCATACGGCGGTGCAGGTGCTGACACGATATCCATGGTGCTGGCCGTTGAGGAGATCGGTAAAGCGTGTGGCTCGACAGCTTTAGCCTATCTCGCCCATGTCGGTTTAGGCAGTATGCCACTTGCGCTGTTTGGCAACGAAGAACAGAAACAGCGTTTTCTGGTCCCGGCGGCCAAAGGTGAGTATCTGGCAGCCTTTGGCTTAACTGAGCCGCATGCTGGTTCGGATGCCGGTGCGACGCGGACAACTGCCCGTCTGGAAGGCAACGAGTGGGTCATTAACGGCGAGAAAATGTGGATTACCAACGCCCCGATCGCCGGCCATATCATTGTGACTGCTGTGACCGATAAAGATCGGGGTAAGCGTGGCATCTCGTCGCTAATTGTCCCACGTGGTACAGCTGGTTTATCGTTTGGTAAGCATGAGCCAAAGATGGGCCTCCGTGGCTCGCTAAGTACGGCGGTGTTTCTGAATGATGTGCGGGTGCCCAAAGAAAACTTGCTCGGCGAACGTGGTCGTGGCTTTGGTCAGTTTCTTCAGATCCTGGATGGTGGACGGATTACGGTTGCGGCCCAAGCGATCGGTCATGCCCAGGCGGCGATGGAGGTTGCGGTGCGCTATGCCCGCGAGCGAGAATCAATGGGCAAGCCGATTGGTGCCTACCAGTCGATCTCGAATATGATCGCTAATATGGCGGTTGGGTTGGAGGCATCGCGTTTGCTCGTTCTCAAGGCTGCACATTTGAAAGATCAGGCTCAGCCATTTGGCAAGCTTGCCGCGATTGCTAAGCTCTATGCAACCGAGACCAGCGAGCGGATTTGCCGTGATGCGATCCAGGTATTAGGGGGCAATGGCTACTCGTCGGAGTTTCCGGTCGAGCGCTACTATCGCGACACCCGCTTGCTCACGATTGGCGAGGGGACGAGCGAGATTCAGCGCCTGGTCATTGCTCGTCATGAACTCGGCACTATTGCCGGAACTGCCTAGGTATGATTATTCAATAGCTTGAGGAAACACATGCCCCCAGAAAAAGGAATGAACGAGGACAAAAAGGCGCGGCTTGATGCGATTCGTGCCGCGAATGCGGCGAGGAAAGTCGCCGAAGGTGATGATGCGGAGCCCGCAGTTACCGTAGCGCCCGTTACAGTGGCCCCTGCTGTCGCTCCAGTCACAACCGCTGCGCCGTCGGTCGCGGTTACTCCTGCGAAAGCAGGGGCGGCTATGTCGGATGAGAAAAAGGCTAAGCTCGAAGCGATCCGAGCGGCGAATGCGTCCCGCAAAGGCGAAGTTGTGGTTGATGCCGCGCCCGCAGTCGCTGCGCCGGTAGCGGTGCAACCTCCTACTACGGCTAAAGATGCCGTTGCAACCGCTCCGGCTGCGCCCGCCGCTCCCGCTCGCTCCGGCACGCGCGTCCCGAATATTCAGCAGGGTCAGAAGGTGGTCGAGGATGACCGCATTCCGGCACGCGTGTATGCGATACGTGCTGTGATCGGCGCGGTCTTTGGCCTGATCATCTGCGTTGCCCTAGCCTCCGATACGCATGCCTATCTCCCAGCGACGATTTGGGGTATCTTGCTGGGGGCGGCACTAGGCCTGTTGGTCCTCAGTTGGCCGCCGGTTCGTACCACCGGTGAGTAAGTCACGGCCCGCATGGTAGAATTGGGGCAGAGTAATCTGCCCTTTTCTGTTGTTAAGCGCGGGCAGAGCCTGTCAGGAGTTGGACAACGATGTTCGAAGATCGCGATACCTATCAGCAAGCGCAGCTAGAGTGGGAGGCAACGACGCTCGAACCCGCCCTGGCAAAAAGTGGTGAACCGGATCGGAATGCCGGCTTTACGACGATCTCTGGCGAACCAATCAACCGGCTGTATACAGCGCTTGACCTGGCTGGCAACGCTGCTATCAACGATATCGGCTTCCCCGGTCACTATCCCTACACGCGTGGCATTCATCCTACCGGATATCGTGGCAAGCTATGGACGATGCGGATGTTTGCAGGCTTTGGCACGGCCGAAGAAACCAACAATCGCTTTAAGTACCTACTTGCGCAGGGACAAACTGGTCTGTCGGTCGCCTTTGATATGCCGACGCTCTATGGGCGGGATACCGATCATCCACTGGTCGAAGGTGAGTTTGGCAAGTGTGGTGTAGCTATATCGTCTCTGGCCGACATGGAACTGTTATTCGATGGCATTCCCATCGACCGCGTCACGACCTCAATGACAATTAATTCCCCGGCGATTGTGATCTGGGCGATGTATATTGCGGCGGCTGAGAAGCGTGGCATTCCCATCGAAAAACTAGGTGGAACGCTTCAGAATGACATTCTGAAAGAGTATGCTGCTCAGAACGAATATATCTTTCCGGTCCAATCCTCGATGCGCTTGGTCGTTGATACGATCGAGTTTGCGACTCGCCATATGCCCAAGTGGAACCCGGTCTCGGTGTCAGGCTATCATATTCGCGAGGCCGGTGCGACAGCTGCGCAGGAGTTGGCGTTTACCTTAGGCGACGGATTGGCTTATGTCAAGGCCACCCTCAAGCGCGGCCTCAATATCGACGACTTCGCGCCCCGTCTATCCTTCTTTTTTAACGCCCATAATGACTTTTTTGAAGAGATCGCCAAATATCGCGCTGCGCGCCGCATTTGGGCCCGCCAGATGCGCGAAGTCTTTGGGGCCCAGCACGAGCGCTCCTGGTGGCTGCGCTTCCATACCCAGACTGCCGGCGTCGCCTTAACCGCCCAGCAGCCCGAGATTAATATCGTGCGCGTAGCGCTCCAGGCGTTGGCCGGGGTGCTCGGTGGGACTCAATCCCTTCATACCGATGGTATGGACGAAGCACTAGCACTGCCTTCCGAAAAGGCCGTCACGATCGCGCTGCGGACTCAGCAGATCATCGCAGAAGAGTCGGGCGTAACCAATACGGTCGATCCGCTTGGTGGTTCGTACTTTGTGGAAGCGTTGACCGACGAACTAGAGCGACAGTGTCTCCATTATTTCGAGCAGATCGAGGATCAGGGCGGCATGGAGGCTGCTCTGGAACGTGGCTGGGTGCAGAACGAGATCGCCGAAGCCTCATATCGCTTCCAGCGCGAGGTCGATAACGGCAGCCGCGGCATCGTTGCGGTAAATCGCTACGCTACTCCCGAGCCTCTCGAAATCCCGCTGCTCGCGATGGATCCCGAAGGTGAAAAGAAGCACCTTGCGCGGCTGCACCAGATCCGGGTCCGACGCGACAACGTTGTGGTGCAGCAGTGCTTACAAGCGCTCCATGCGGCGGCAAGCGGTGAAGAAAACTTAATGTATCCGATCCTTGAAGCCGTGCGCGCCTATGCCACATTAGGCGAAATTTGCGACGTACTGCGCGCGGTCTTCGGTATATTTCAGGAAGTTTTGGTGGTATAGCCGCTCTGGCCAGTGGAAGCGGC
>JACDGP010000018.1 GCA_013821605.1 Herpetosiphonaceae bacterium | reverse complement strand
AGCCATATCCGCTTTTCAAATTGACGGATCGCTTAAGCCCACTATAATGGGAGAAACGAAACATTTTTCTTCCACGACTAGGAGTCCCATGAAACCACGGGTACGTTTTGCTGTCGTCCTGATGACCCTGCTGCTCGCGCTGAGTCCCCTGAGTGCTGTCCGACCGGTAGCGGCGGCGGCACCATCTAGTGTGCGCTATTTTGGGGAAACAGGGCATAACATTGCGACGCGCATCAAGAGCTTCTACGAAGCGAATGGTGATCTGCGCATCTTTGGCCTGCCGCTGACCGAGGTCATCACCGAAAATGGTATGCAGGTGCAATACTTCGAGCGGGCGCGCTTCGAACTGCATCCCGAGCTGCCCAATGCCTTCTTCGTCTCATTGACGCAAGTCGGGCGGGGTCTCGTGGGTGGGCGGGCCAGCGGCGCATTCGCCTCGGTTGCTGCTAAAAGCAGTGCCAGCACCATGTATTTCACACAGACCAAGCACACGCTGCAGGATACCTTCTTGCAATTTTGGTCCAGCTATGGTGGCTTGCCCGTTTTTGGCTTCCCGCTCTCCGAACCCTTCCAGGAAGTTAACTATTCGGATGGCAACTCCTATCTGGTGCAATACTTCGAACGCGCGCGTATGGAGTTGCACCCCACTGCCCCAGCTGCTTACCGCGTTCAGCTTGGCCTGCTTGGTCGCCAGCTCCTAGACAACTCGGCCGTACCGACCAGCTCCCGCAAGGCGGTGCTGCCCATCACCTTGCTAGGCACCGCCACGACCGGTTACTATGGTTCATTCTCTGAGCGCATCAACAACATCGCGCGCGGTGCCGGTCGTATGAATGGCAAGGTCGTGCAAGCCGGCCAAGTCTTTTCCTTCGGCAATAACTTGGGCTCGGCTACCTCTGATGACGGCTTCGTCGACGGCTATGCGATCGTGGGTGGCAGGCTCCAGAAAGTAACCGGTGGTGGCTTGTGCCAGGTCTCGACCACGATGTACCGCGCAGTCTTTTACGCCGGTCTGGGGATTGTTGATCGCACACCACATACATACATGATCAACTTCTATGAAAACATCAAGGGCTTCGATGCCACGGTCTTCACGCCGCAAGTAGATTTTAAGTGGCGCAACGACACAGCCGGCCCAGTGTATGTCGCAGCATCGACCAACCCCAATCAGGCGACGGTCACCTTCTCGCTGTATGGTTGGAATGATGGACGCACCAGCCAAATGGTCGGTCCCTTCGAGTCCAAAGTCGTTCAGCCTGGCCTATCCAACTGGCAGTTCGACTCATCACTGCCGTACGGTGGCACACGTCAGATTGTGCACGGGCGTCCCGGCTCGGATATTGCCATGCAGCGCATCGTGACCGCCGCCAATGGCGCGGTCCTGCACCACGACATTCTGCCGAGCCATTATAGTCCGTGGGCCGATTTCTTCCTGTATGGCCCCGGTGTAACAGTGCCCTATGGCGTCAACCGGGTTCCCGGCGATGCCAATCCCAACATTGCGCCGGCAATCGGTAAGACGCATCCCTAACGCTGTTGCTCCAACGGGCAGCCCCGCCTCCGAGTTGGAGGCGGGGCTGTTTTTTAACTAGCGGCTTGCCCCTAAGCTAATGGCGCGCCAGTTCAGCCAACCGTTGCCGTACGAACTGTGCTTCCCGGTTGAGTTGCATCTCGGTAGCAGCAGCGATATCGGGCTTAGCAGTTTTTTGCGTGGCAAGAAAAAGGAGCCGTGCAGCGGCTGCGAACAGGCGGTAAGCTGTATAGCCACGGGGGCCAAAGCGCGCTTCCAGTGTTTCGCCGGGGATTAGGCCCACCACCTCGACATCGTTGTCCGGGTGGTCAAGGACTACAGTTATCAGCATCGCACCTCCTAGCCCGCTGTATCGACGACCACCGCCGTGCCATAGGCCAGTACTTCGGTGACCCCTTGCGCCAGTTCAGTTGCGTCATAGCGCATGCCGATGATCGCATTTGCACCCAGCGCCTCGGCATGCTGCATCATGCTCATGAACGCTTCTTCCCGCGTCTGCTCACACAACTCGGACCAGATCGTAATATTCCCACCAGCCAACGTTTGCAGGGTTGCTCCAATCGCCCCCACCACACTGCGTGAGCGGACGATAATGCCGCGCACAACGCCAATGTTGCGCCGGATCGTGTAGCCCGGCAGGTTAAACGTTGTGCTCACCATGTTGTGATCCATCGACTTCCTCCTTGGCGATCAGCTATGTACTAGGCCCATTGTACTGTAGCCGTTCGCCAGCTTCCACCCTCCACTACGCAGCAAGTAGTTGCACGGGAACCGGACCCTTGGTATCCTCTCTAGGCACGTTAGTCCATCATGAGGAAATCTTGATCGATACAGCAGATCCGGCGCAACCATTGGTTGCGGTTATTATGGGCAGCAAGTCCGACTGGGAGACAATGCGCCATGCTGCCGATATGTTGCAGCAGTTCGGCATACCCCACGAACGTCGTATCGTCTCGGCACATCGTACGCCACAGCTTATGACCGAGTTCGCGACCACTGCCGAGGCTCGCGGCCTGGCGGTCATTATTGCTGGAGCCGGTGGTGCTGCCCATTTGCCCGGTATGGTTGCTGCCCATACCTTACTGCCGGTCCTCGGCGTTCCGGTTGAAAGCCATGCGCTCCATGGTCAGGACTCATTGCTGTCAATCGTGCAGATGCCACCCGGGATTCCGGTTGGTACACTGGCCATCGGCAAAGCCGGTGCCATCAATGCGGCCCTACTGGCGGTCTCGATCCTTGCGCTGACCCGTCCTGCCCTGCGGGGGCAACTCCTACACTTCCGCGCCGGTCAGACCAATAAGGTCCTTGCGGATCTCCTGCCGGAATGAGCACGCCGATCTTACCCGGAGCGACCGTCGGTATTTTAGGTAATGGCCAGCTCGGGCGGATGTTAGCCCTTGCTGCACGTCGTATGGGCTACCGCGTCCATTGCTTCGGCCCCGACCATGACTCACCTGCCGGACAGCTCGCTGACCAGGCTGTGTGTGCACAGTATGATGATCTAGATGCCGTTCGTACGTTTGTCCAACAGGTCGACGTCGTCACCTTTGAGTTCGAAAATGTCTCGGCTGCTGCTACCGCCTTGGCAGCAGAGTATGTTCCCGTTCGTCCGGATGGTCGCGTCCTTGACATCACACAACACCGCCTGCGCGAAAAAAACTTTCTGCGGCAAGCCGGTTTTCCCGTCACCCCCTTTCATCCCGTGCACAGCTTGGCGGAGTTAGAAAACGGCCTCGGACACATAGGCTATCCGGCGGTCCTCAAAACTGCCGGCTTTGGCTATGATGGCAAAGGCCAGCATAAACTGAGCCGCCCTGTTGATCTGGAGCCGGTCTTCCACGCTTTAGGAGATCAGGAGGCGATCCTTGAAGCATGGGTAGCTTTCGAGCGCGAGGTATCAGTCGTCGCGGCGCGCGGCGTAGATGGCACGTTCGTCCATTACGGTGTGATCGAAAACATTCACCATAACCACATCCTTGACCTTTCACTCGCGCCGGCACGCCTTGCACCCGAGTTGGCCGCTGCAGCTATCGACATTGCACGGGACGTCCTTGAGCAACTCGATGTCGTCGGTATATTATGCGTCGAATTCTTTGTTACTTCGGATCAGCGCCTGTTGATCAATGAGTTAGCACCGCGGCCCCACAACTCCGGTCATTTGACTATCGAAGCGGCGACGACGAGCCAGTTTGAGCAACAGCTGCGTGCCGTCTGCGGCCTCCCATTAGGAGGGACCGAGCTGCTGCAACCGGCAGCCATGTGTAATCTGCTGGGCGATCGATGGGAGGGGGGCGAGCCCAACTGGGCAGCGGCCTGTGCTTTTCCGGAGGTCAAGCTGCACCTGTATGGGAAACAACGTGCTCGTCCCGGTCGTAAGATGGGCCATCTTACTAGCCTGGGTTCGACGCCTGAAGCAGCTATTGAGCGGGTCCTGGCCGCCCGGAACGCGCTCAATAGCTGCTAAACGTGCTCACCGCGGCAGCCGAGCGGAGCAACTCGGCTGCATCACTCGCCTGGCCTGTATTAGCTCCGATGCACGTTATAGAAGGCAGCAGGGCCCGCGTACAGTGCTGCCTCGCCGAGTTCTTCCTCAATACGCAGCAGTTGGTTGTACTTTGCGATACGATCGGTGCGGGCCGGTGCGCCCGTTTTGATCTGACCGGCATTGGTTGCTACGACCAGGTCGGCAATGGTCACATCCTCGGTTTCACCGGAACGGTGGGAGACAATGGCCGTGAAGCCGGCGCGTTGCGCCATCTGAATCGCCGCCAAGGTTTCGGTCAGCGTGCCGATCTGGTTGAGTTTGATCAAGATCGAGTTACAAGAACGTTCATCAATGGCCCGTTTGAGCCGCTCAACATTGGTCACCAGCAAATCATCACCGACTAGCTGGACACGGTCGCCAATGCGCTGGCGCAACAACTGCCAGCCATGCCAATCATCCTCGGCCAGCCCATCCTCTAGACTAATGATTGGATACTTCTCCGCCAACTGGGCCCAATAGTCGACCATCTCTTCACTCGACAACTGGCGCCCCTCGCGAGCGAGATGATACTTGCCATCATGGTAGAGCTCGGTCATGGCCGGGTCCATTGCCAGCATAACCTGTGTGCCTGGCGTATAGCCCGCCTTGACAATTGCCTCCATGATTGCTTCCAGTGGTGCCTCATTCGTCGGCAGCGAGGGCGCGAAGCCACCTTCATCACCAACACTCGTATTGAGGCCACGGCTATGCAGGACCTGCTTGAGCGCGGCGTAAATTTCGGCACCCCAACGCAGCCCTTCCGCAAAGGTCGGAGCTCCAACCGGCATGACCATAAACTCTTGAAAGTCCGAAGAGTTTTCGGCGTGTTTACCACCGTTCATGATATTCATCATCGGTACGGGTAGGGTATGGGCAAACACTCCACCAAGGTACTTGTACAGCGGCAGGTCAAGGGCGGCAGCTGCGGCCTTCGCTACGGCCAGCGACGCACCCAGAATAGCGTTCGCTCCCAACCGGCCTTTATTGACTGTGCCATCCAAGCTCCGTAAAACCTTGTCGATGCCGACCTGGTCAAGAGCGTTCAACCCTTCCAACTCTTCGGCGATCTCACCGTTAACATGGTCGACGGCCTTGCGTGTTCCTTTGCCCCCATAGCGACTCTTGTCGCCATCACGTAATTCAACGGCCTCGTGTGCCCCGGTTGATGCGCCCGAGGGCACGATCGCTCGCCCGGTTACACCTTCTTCCAAGCGCACATCCACCTCAACGGTGGGATTGCCTCGGCTATCCAACACTTCACGACCTAATACTTCAGCAATGAGCGGCATATGTTCTCCTGTATGCTTTCAAGCACCACACCTCATTCACAGAGCACGTTTGCTCTGAAGTCATACGCGTACATGGTTTCCATCTCTAGATAATCTGCAGGAGGGCCGCGACTAATCGAGCCGTTTTCACGATGCTCTCGACCGCGATGTGCTCATCGGTTGAGTGAATATCACGGTAACCTACACTTAAATTAACGGCGCTGATACCATGCATCGTATAGATATTAACATCCGAGCCGCCGCCGGTCTCGATCAAGGTCGGCGTTAAGCCAGCTTGCCGGGCTGCGGCCTGGCACAACTGCACGATCGGTGCTTCAGGATCGATCAACTGGACACCATATTCATGGGTGACGACCACGTCAACGGAGGCCCCGTGTCGTTGTGCCGCTGCTTCAAACGCTTGGCGCATCTGGTCAACTTGTGCTGCCAGCTTGCCTGCGTTGCGCGACCGAGCCTCACCCAATAATTCGACCCGGTCAGGCACAATGTTTTTGGCCGCACCGCCACTGATCGTACCAATATTCGCAGTCGTTTCAGCATCAATACGGCCCAGCGGCATCGCTGCTATCGCTTCCGCAGCTACCCGGATGGCGTTAATACCCTGCTCTGGAGCGACGCCAGCGTGGGCTGCCTTGCCATGGATCGTGACGCGTAGCGTATCTTGCGCGGGCGCGGCCACACAAATTCCGCCAACCTCACCGTTAAGATCGAGTGCCACACCTTCTTTCGCTGTGATCATACTCCAATCCAACGCCTTGGCACCGCGCAGCCCGATCTCCTCCTCAACCGAGAAGACGATCTCGGCTGCCCGGTACGGTCGCCCAGCCTCACGCACCGCGCGAACCGCTTCCATGATCGCAGCGACGCCGGCGAGATCATCAGCTCCCAGGACGGTTGGGCCGGCGCTATAGACCACGCCGTCACGCACCACCCCTTGTTTGCCCACAGCAGGTGCCACACTATCGAGATGACCACTCAGCAACAAGGGCGCGCCTTGCCCAGGGAGCTGTGCTAACACATTACCTTTCGCATCCTGCTGCGCTTCGAACCCTTCCCCACGCAACCACGTCATGACATACTGCGCCATCGCCGCTTCCTGACCCGATGGATTGTCGATCTGAACCAGATGCAAAAAGGTATCGAGTAGGCGCTCTTGGTTGATCATACTGTCCTGTTTATTCCTCTCCGTTGCCATATGTTATTTTTCGAGGTTGAAGGCTGCTTGCAGAACGGCACCCGCCGTCGTACCACCTACTACAACACCATCTCGGCCATTTTCGATCATCACAGCTACAGCATAACGCGGCTGTTCGACCGGCGCGATCGCAATAAACCAGGCATGCACAATCTTGTTTGGGTCATCGCCCGGGCCTGCCTGCGCGCTGCCCGACTTACCGCCGACCGTTTGACCAGCAACGGCAGCTCCTTTCCCATAGCCGGTCACCACTTCAGTCTGCATTAATGAGCGCATCTGGGTAGCTACATTCGCCGGCATTACTTGCCGTTGGCGGGGATTATGCTGGTAGGCGGTGGCTTTCTCCGGATCGGTGATTTTTTCGACCAGGTAAGGTTCCGCAAGCTGTCCATCATTCGCAATTGCCGCCGCCGTCAGCGCCATCTGGATCGGCGTGACAAAGAGTTGCCCCTGACCATAGGCGGTATCGGCAACCGCGTTCACCTGATCAAGAAACGTCCCGCGCACCGCCAGCAAACTTAACTGTGTGGGCAGGTCGGTCATATCTGGATTCGCATCGATCGTCGCCGCTTCACGTGGTGGGTAGAAGCCTAGGGTACGAGATGTATTGGCAAGATTATCCTTCCCCAAGCGCACACCTAGCTGTGCAAAGGCGGTATTGCACGAAAAGGCATACACACCCGCCAGATCAAGCTTGCCACCCATCCGTTGCTTGATGATATCGCCCAGTGCAGGCTGCTGAGGATACAAGGGTGGGCCGACAGCATTAACCACCGGCGGCGCGTTCGGATCGGGCCGGTACTCATTGGGACAATCGATTGCCCGAGGCTCGCTCAAAACTTCCGGATGTTGCAGGGTAGCAATGGCCGTGATAGTCTTGAAAGTTGAACCGGGGGGATATTGTCCTTGCAGCGGACGGTTGATCAAGGGATGGAGCGGATCCTGGTTGATCCGGTTCCAGTAGGCTCCGATCTGCTTGCCCATCGCATCCCAATCTTCCTGAAATGGATCAAAAGCTAATGCCTGCGGATCATAGCCGGGGGTCGATACCAGCGCCAAAATAGCTCCTGTTTTAGGCTCGATCACCACTGCCGATCCGGGCTTGCCACCACCCTTTTGCTGCAAAATCTGCCAGGCGGCGGCTTGCAAGCGCGCGTCGATCGTAAGTTGCATATCATCGCCTTGATGTGGACGATTCAGCACGTCATCTTGGAGCGCCAGTAGGGGCTGCCCTTTCGCCCCAGTCAAATAGTCATTCCACTGCGCCTCCAGGCCATCCTGACCATAATTCGGCGATGTGTAGCCTAGGATATTCGAGAAGGCCCGCACGTCGGCAGTTTGGGCTATTGGATAGGTACGCTTCGCATAGCCTTGTGGCGATGACTGGCTCCCCGCGAGTTGTGTACCGCGGCGATCAAAAATCCCACCGCGCCGAACTTTCAAAGAACTCGTTACCGGTCGTGAATTGCCCACGTTACCATTCGGACCCTTGACGACCCGGTTATAGATTGCATTGGCCTGCACAAACTGAGTACGCAGCAACTGAGCCGTCAGCATCACAAACAAAAGCGAGAAGACCAACGACAGATTCAACACACCCCGGCGCACACCGCCATGTAGCGCTTGCAACGTGGCACTCACGCCGATCCCTAGCAGCAGGATACTCGCCCACAGCGCAGCTAGCCAGAGTGCGTCGCTCTTTTGGAACATGCCAGCTATGAGCAGCAACCCACTACCGCTGATGCCCACTGTGCCTACTAACCTGCGCATGGCCGCCTCATTATCTCGCCGGCCATTATACCAATCGCCCTTTGCCCCTGTCGAACTGTCGCCTGGTTACACAGATGAGGCAGCAGCTTATGCACGATGTGGTACGATCCCTGTGGCAACTGCGTCTAGCGCCGCAATGGGCGTGGTGGCGACGGTGAATAGGTTACGATACTCTGGTCGAATGAAGTGCTGAGCTACTGCAGTCTCGACCTGTGCCAGCAGTGGAGCATAGTAGTCGTTTATATTCAACAACACGATCGGCTTGTGGTGCAACGCAAGCTGCTTATTGGTAATAACTTCAAGCACCTCCTCAAAGGTCCCAAAACCACCCGGAAGTGCAATAAAAGCATCAGCTCGATCTTCCATCATGGCCTTGCGTGCCCGCATCCCGTCCGTAATAATCAGTTCAATTTCCGTGTTATGCGCAGCGCGCGCTGCCTGAAACAACTCGGGCATGATCCCAATGACGGTACCGCCTGCCGCTAATGCTGCTTCACTGACAAGACCCATTAAGCCGGAACGCGAACCACCATATACCAACAGATAGCCCCGCTCCACGATCAGGCGACCAAGTTCACAGGCTGCAGCTTGATAGACCTCGCTAACCGCATCACTAGAGGAGCAGTACACGGTAATGGTGTGTTGCAATACGGTTATACCCTCTTCCATGCAAGACTATGCCACGACCTGTGTTTGAGGAAACAGGTTGTGCGTAGGGATTGTAACAGGATTAGACGGAGCAGCAAGCGCTCCGCCTGGTAGGAGGCGGAGCGCTTAGACGTACACGAGGTGGCGTAGGTGAGATCTGGGCTAGGCCGCGTCCGCACTGCTGCCGTTTTCTAGGCCGTCAACAAGCTGAGTAAACTTTTCACCGATCAACTCACGGGTTTCGTGACCTGCACGCGGGGCAATCAGGAGACCCGCAACTGCACCGAGCACGAACCACCGCAGAATCGTTCCGATCACTTTCACTACTATCTCTCCTCTATGCGTTTGGGCTACTCATTATTACCGTGATCGACCTCGAACTGGGCACCACTCGATAACTCTTCGCCCACCTCATTCATGTCAGGGATCTTTGAGGTATCGGTGATGATCATATCGGATTGCGGGTCATAGCTTTGCGCAGCTGCCATCGAACTAGATCCTTCGTGCTGCTTTGCTTGAGCAGGCATGGAGGCAGTCACCGACGTACTGTGTGGGGCAGGCGGCATACTGGGTGCTGTACTACCGGCAGGCGCTATGCTACTCGCCGTATCTTTAGCAGCATCAACCGCCTCGGCAGCCGAGGCCTTGGTCTGATCAACAGCAGCTCCGGCTTTTTGTTGCGCCGTGCTCGCAACATCCGCCGCTGTGGCTTTGGTCTGATCGGCAACCGCCCCGGCTTTTTGTTTCGCCGTGTCCACCGCCTCCGTCGCCGTAGCTTTGGCCTGAGCGGCGACAGCTCCGGCTTTCTGCTTTGCCGTATCCGCAGCATCTGCCGCTGTCGCTTTGGCAGCCGACGCTGCCGTTCCTACAGCATCGGCCGCCGTCCCAGCTTTGGCTGCTGCCTGGCCCGTCAGATCACGAGCTTTATCGGTTGCCGTGCCCGCGACATCGCTTACCTTACTTGCCGCAGTCGAGGCTGCACCCTGCACCGTCGCTACGGCACCAGTGGCTTTATCCGCGACCGTCGAAGCGGCAGTACTCGCCTTATCCGCAACTGTCGAAGCAGCGCTGCTTGCCTTATCCGCAACTGTCGAGGCCGCACTGCTCGCCTTGTCAGCCATCGTTGAAGCAGCGCTGCTCGCTTTATCCGCAACTGTCGAGGCCGTGGAGCTAACGGCGTTGGTGGCTGATGATGCTGCGTCGCTGACACGGTCTTTCAGGACCACCGTCTTGTCACGCACAAGTTCACGGTTTTGTGCCCCACTACGTGGCGTGAACAGGCTAGCCAGCGCCGCGCCAATGACTGCACCAACAAACATGCCGGCCGCAAAACTCCAACTGGTGTCTTCTTCCTCGTACATCTATGTTACCTCCGTTTGAGATTTCGGCGCCATAGCGCCCATGCTAGCACAAAACAGACCAACGCTATCCCACTCAGCCACAACAGTACCTGTAAGCTGGGATCGCGTCCCCGCAGCATAATATCCTGATAGGCAGTAATCCCGTGCGTCACAGGTAACAGGTAGGAGATCCCGCGGACTGCACGCGTAAAATTGCCCAGTGGCAAGAAGAAACCGGAGAAAAAGACCGAGGCGAGCAACGTAATCATCGATAGCTGTACAGCCTGTGACTCGGTCTGGGAAAGCGCCGAGATCAAGAAGCCAATCCCCAGCGACGCCCAGATCAAGAGCAACGTCACCAGCGCGAACCAATACGGGTTACCGACGAAGGGCACCCCCATGCCGAAGCTGACAGATGTGTTCGCGACCGCGCCTAGCGAGATATTGGCCGTGAGGGCTCCGACCAGCACTGCAGCAATCACGCCGGCCAATAATGTATATCCAAGGTATTTACCGATCATGATCTGGCCGCTGCCGGTTGGCGAGACCCTGAACAGTTCGACTGAACCTAGCAAATTTTCGCGCACCAATGACAGCGCTGCCAAGGTTATGGCCATGTGTTGGAGCAGCAGCGCCACGACCCCTGGTGTATAGAAAGTAATGTAGCTGGGCTGGTAGTTAACATCCGCGATATTCTTCGGATCCGGAATCAGTGGTGAGACCAGCACCTCAGCCGGTACCGTCTTAACCTGCCCGGCCACCGTCTCCAGCTCGTTCAGCTTTCCATCAATAGCCGTGAGATGTGCCTGCTGGTCCTTGACCTGAGCACTACCGAGTCCACTTTCGAGTGCTTGCAAGTCATTTTGAATTTGCTCAGCACTTTGTTGAGCCTGATCGTTTGATCCGCCCTGCCCCGATAAAATCAGGCTGGCCAGGATTAAGCCGTTGTTCGAGCGCAAGCGCTGAATTGCTAGACGAGTTTGCGGGTTGCCAGCCACCTGTAAACCTGTCTGGATCGTGGTCAGTTGCTGCCGGGCATCGCTGATATATTGGTCGAGATTGCCGTTCTGCTCTTTGCCGGCGTTTGCCAGATTCAGGAGCAGCGCCGTATTCAACTCCTTCACCTGGACATAGGTCAGGTACCTGATCCATTGTTCTTGCAGCGGATCGATTTGGCTATACAGCACCGTCACCGGCGACTGTTGTTGGCGACCAAAGAGCTGATCAACATCCTTAGGCACGATCTCCACAAGATCCGCCTCGCCCTGTTTTAAGCGCTTTTGTGCGGTTGCTTGATCGGCCGTTACATCAAGCACGTTAAAGTTAGGACCAAGGTTTTTCACCAGCGCTTGAACGCGCGGGTCTTGAGTACTACCCGGAGGTACAACCAGAATCGTCTTGAGCTTGGGTTGCTCGCCCGAATAGCCCAGGCCGAAAATCAATAAAATCAGGAAAGGCCCCATCACCAGTGAGAGCACCAGCCGTGGCTGGCGGCGAATCTCGGAAATTTCTTTGCCAAAGAAAGCCAGGATGCGAACAATAGACTTACTCATTCATCGCCTCCAGAGCGCCTGCTGGGTCTTTCTCATCGGCTTGCTGCATCAGAGTAATAAACACCTCATCAAAGGGCGGCTTGAACTCTTCAGCCGTGCGGGTATCAATGGTTGGATCGCGCCCAAGCGCCTGGATCAGGGTTGGCAAACGTGTTCCCGCATCATCCACATAGACATGCAACAAGCCTTGTGGCGTATTGCGGGGTGATTCGATCTTGGCTACAAAGGGCAATTGGCTCAGGATCTCGCGCGTGTTAGGCTCATCGGAGGGATCGACATGCAGCGCAATCACGGCAAAACCACCAAACGCGCGCTTCCGCAGTCCTTCCGGTGTCTCGATCATTAGCAAGCGGCCCCGGCGCATCACGGCCACCTGATCACAATACTCGACCTCGGATACATATTGCGTCGTAACCACCAGACTATGGCCCGACTTCTGCAGCTCCTTAAAGCCATCCCAGAACTTGCCACGCAACACCGGGTCAACCCCAGCCGTCGGCTCATCCGCGAACAACAGCGTCGGATCATGGACCAGGGCACACGCTAACTCAAGTCGCCGCTTCATCCCACCGGAAATCTTTTCCGCCAAGGTATGACGCGCTTGGGTTAACTCCACAAACTGTAACAGTTCTTGCAAGCGTTTGCGCCGGCTAAACCAAGGCATGCCGTACAATGAGGCCACGAAGTTAAGATTTTCCTTCACGGTCAGCGTTGGATACAAGACGAAGAGCTGTGGCATATAGCCGATGCGTTCACGCGCCCGCTTGTCAAACGTCTTCGGCGTTGCACCTAAGACCCGCAGCTCACCGGAGTCCGGAGTGTAAACGCCCGTCAGCATGCGGATCGTGGTCGTCTTGCCACAACCCGATGGACCAACTACGCCAAAAATTTGTCCGGCGGGCACCTGTAAGGTAATATTATGGACACCTACGTCCCCCCACGTTTTACTAACATCCCGCATCTCAATAACGCAGCCCTCGGCAGCTTGGCGCATACCCACGTCCTTCCAACGGTTCCATGTTTGGTTGTTTCAGCAGTGCTTTATGTTCCTGCGATCATCAGATCCATACCCGTCTTTTCACTCAGCACATCGGCAAAGGCCTGGGCCAAAAGCCGGTAGCCGCGCGGATTGGGATGGAGGCCATCTTTGCTCACATTACGCCGGTCAGCCGTCGCGGGGTGGCTATACAGATCAACGAGTGCTATACCATAACGCTGCGTTGCTTGCATGATGGTGGCATTCATCACCTGCACCCGCTCCGCCAGCAGCGACTGGTAGGGCACCCATTGTTCTGGCAGCAACTGCGCTGCATTCGGGATGTTCCCAACAAGCACCAAGCCTTTAACACCCCCATTGATGCGCGCGATCAGCTGATCGTATTGTTGCCGAAAAAGCGGCTCGGGCGTGGCCGGTACGTCGTTGGCTCCTACTAACAGCGTCAGAATATCGGGCTTAAGCTGAATGGCCTGATTGACCTGCTTTTGTAACACGTCGGCTGTGCGTGCACCACCGGCCCCAAGATTATGAAACTCAAGCCCCGGTTCTTGTTGGCGCAACTGATCAGCCAGCACGTAGGCGAAGCCCGCATGGCAATCACCTTGGCCCCAATCCCAAATTCCTTCGGTTAAACTGTCCCCAATCGCCACAAAACGAATGATCTTTGACGTTTGCATGCTGTATTCGATTTCCTCGGATAGTGTTGAATACTCTATCCCTATTGCACATGATGTGCCAAGCGGTTACCAAGGGTAGTCAACGAATGGTTACAGAACTTGGGGACTAACGACCTATCGTCTGGCAATGATCATGCTGGCGTGGATGGCTAGAATGTGAACCATACCGCTGCTGGGAGAAAATCGACCATGGAGCCGGAATGCTTGAGATACGTCGGTACGCTGTACAATAGATGCTACGGTGCTATACGCACCGGCACGCAGGCTAGGAGCAGTGATGACCGCAGGCCAAATTGTTGCACTTTTCCGGCCCGATGTAAAAGGCCTGCCACAGGTAGCTCTCACCGAGGCCGAAATGATTGCCGACCAGGGCATCGTTGGTGACAGGCATGGCAAGCCTGGCTCTAAGCGGCAGGTGCTGTTAATGAATCGAGCGCTGATCGACCACTTTGGGCTCCAGCCCGGCGACTTGGACGAGAACCTGACCGTGGACGGCTTGATGATTGACGATCTACAACGTGGCCAGCAGCTACGCATAGGTTCGGTCCTGTTGGAGATAACGATCGCTTGTCCGGTCTGCGATAAATTGGATACTATCCGCCCTGGACTACGAACGGAGCTTCGTGACCGCCGCGGTATGTTCACGCGCGTCTTGAGCTCTGGCAAGGTGCGCATCGGTGACTCGATTACCATCGAAACGACGATGCCGATCGCACCTTCAGCCACCCGACAGGAGTAGCGAACACTGTTGTGTTAACCACCTTTCTTTCGTGGCGTGTCTTGCGCTGGACGATCCCACTGTATCTCGTGCTGCTGCTGCTGCTATGGGGCGTTATGTTGATGCAGTGGAGCGGCGGTGGAGCAACCCGCGACAGCACGGGCACGACCCTGGGCCCCGACTTCATGGCATTCTACACAGGCGCACGCTTCGTGCTCAGTGGGCAAAACCGGCAGTTGTATGATCTCGCCGCTCAAGCAGCGTTTCAGGAACGGCTAGATGGACCCCGCGTTGGGGTATCGGGCTTTGTCAACCCGCCCCAATGGGCCATCATGGTTGCCCCACTCGGTTGGCTCTCGTATCGCGCCGCGTTTACCATTTGGACGATCGCTATGCTCGGCTGCTTTGTGGCGAGCGTATGGCTGATGCGGCCCTTCCTCCCAGCACTTGCCAGCCGTTGGGGCACGACGACAGCACTTGCGCTGGGTAGTGCACCGGTCTATTTCGCCGCCTCAGCCGGTCAAAACACGGGACTTTCGCTCCTGCTGCATGTTGCCATCCTCCGCGCACTGCCTCGACGCCGAGATGTGCTTGCCGGCCTGCTCATTGCGCTTGGCTGTGTTAAGCCTCAGTTCTTCCTAGCATTGCTGCCACTGCTGGTGTTGGCACGCCGCTGGCGCGCTGTTGGTTCAGCTCTGGCTGGCCTTGCCGTCGTCGCTGCACTAGGCACTCTGGTCGTGGGTCCAGCCAGTTGGCCAGCCTGGATCAAGCTTACGATGTCCACGTTGCAGGTGGAGCAGCAACGCCAAATCATCAAACTGTTCTCATGGCAGCCCTTCTGGGCTCTGTTACTGGGCCGTGGGGTCGTAGCAACGACACTCGGCTGGCTCTGTGTTGCCTTTACCGCGTGTATCTTAGCGTGGCTCTGGCTGCAACCGATGCCGGATGAGCCCTTACGTTATGCCGTTACGGTCTTGGGTATTATGCTCATCAGTCCCCACATGCCGATTTATGATCTCGGCCTGCTCGTTTTGCCGGTCCTGGTCCTTGCCGACCGCATCCTGTCGCCCCAGATTCAGTCCAGCCGCTTAATTCACGGCACCCAAGCACTGCTGCTTGCTTTGTATATCACCGTGTTCTTTTATGAGCAGGTCCACTATACTCACGTCCAGCTCGTTGTCCCGTTGATCATGGCGACCCTGATTGCCGGTGTACTGCTGCTCCGACCGCTAGCAGCTCCCTTCGCCATAACTCGCCTATTTCCGAGCCATGGTACCTAGGGGGTCAATGCTACGGCCCACGCTCAGGCACCTAGCTAACAGCAGTAGTGCTCGTCGCCTCGTCCGGCGCACTCTCATCCTCCTGCTTGCTCTACCGCCAACCGGGATACTCGCGGTCGCAGCCGTTATACGTTATGTTGCGCACACGGGAGGGACAGTCTATCACGACATTGCCGTTGTCCCTCAAGCGCCAGTTGCAATTGTTTTCGGTGCTGGCGTACTGCCGGATGGGACACCAACTGCGGTATTAGCTGATCGGGTCACTGCAGCAGCGGCCTTATACCGGGCAGGAAGAGTTCAGCACCTGTTGTTGACCGGCGACAATAGCACCAGGTATTACAACGAAGTAGCCGTGATGCGCCGGTTTGCTATGGCACAAGGTGTTCCAGCGACAGCGATTACGCTGGACTATGCTGGCTTTCGAACCTACGACTCTTGCTACCGGGCGCGAGCCATCTTTGGCGTGGAGCAAGCCGTGCTCGTTACCCAGGCCTTTCATCTGCCGCGCGCCCTTTATACCTGTACACAACTTGGGATCCAAAGTGTGGGCCTCGCTGCCGACAGCATGACTGGCTCACGCCGCGCCGCTTATGCCGACCTTCTACCGCAGTATACCTTGCGCGAACACGCCGCAACGCTACTCATGCTCTGGCAAGTCCATGTAACCCGTCCCACCCCCCGCTTCCTCGGACCCGCCGAGCCGATCCATACCTAACGGCGAGTTGCCAGCTTATCGTCACTTCGTCCTTCCACTCATACATGCAGCCTGATCAGCTACAATGTGGCAATAATCTGGAGCAGAGTGGTGCGTCTAGCAATCACGGTCCTGTTTTGGCTGCTCGGCATTGTACTTGCCAACCTTCTACACCTGCCACTGGTACCGCTTTTGCTCGCGACAGGTGCCGCCTTGTTGCTTGCTGCCTTATGGCGACCAACCGCTTGGGGTAAGCCGACGCTCTACTTGACCGCTCTGCTGCTCGGCGCAACTCGTCTTGTTTGGGCACAACCTGTGCCGACTACCGATGACATCGATCGTGCCATTGGCCAGCGGGTCGTACTGCGCGGCACGATTGCCGGGCAACCTGATCGGCGTGAAGACCGGCAGAACGTGGTGCTTGGTGCTATCGCCATCGAGATCCGGGGACGATCCGAAGCCCGTCGTGGACAAATCATACTGCAGTTGTCGCCGCTCCCAGAGTTGCAGTACGGAGCAAACATCAAGGTCAGCGGCCTGCTAACACAGCCTGCCAATACCCCTTCCTTCGACTACCGCGCCTACCTACAACGCCAGGGCATCACGGCCGTAATGAAGCAGCCGGCGGTGACTCACCTATCGGGCTTTAGCGGGTCCCGGCTCTTGCAGCCCCTCTTGCAAATGAACGATGCCGTGCGTGCCATCGCACTTCAGCTCCTGCCTGAACCGCATGCCTCGCTCCTGCTTGGCATTATATTGGGCGTTAAGGCAACGATCCCCAAGCATGTCTTGGCTGATTTCACGACGACAGGCACGAGTCACATTTTGGTGATTTCCGGCTGGAACATTACGCTCGTCGTTGTGAACGCCATCACCCTGCTGCTTATGCTGGGACTTGCACGACGGCAGGCAGATTGGGCCGCCGCCGTTATCCTCGTGCTCTACGTTTGTTTCGTCGGCGCAACTCCCTCTGTCATGCGGGCAGCCGTGATGGCGAGCCTGGTAATCCTGGCCGACTTGGTTGGGCGGCCAGGTGATCCATGGACGTTGTTGCTGGTCGCCTGCGGCTTGCTTACGCTGCTCGACCCCTATAGCATCTGGGACGTTGGCTTCCAACTATCGGCACTCGCGACTGCCGGCTTGTTCGCGTTCACCCCAGCTTTGAGAGAACTCCTGCAGCGTATCCCGTTCGCGGGACGCAGTCCGCTGCTGATCGAGCCCCTCGCTGCAACTCTAGGCGCCTCCGCACTGACGCTGCCCATCCTGCTGCTCAGCTTTGGCCAACTTCCGCTGGTGGCACCCCTGGCCAACCTTCTATTGCTGCCGCTGGTGCCCTTCACCATGGCCTTTGGCACCTTATCTATTGTGATTGGCTGGCTGTTACCGCCCCTTGGCCAGATTGTCGCCTTCTTCACCTGGCCGTTCCTGCAATGCTTGCTCGTCGGCTCACATCTACTGGCTAAGCTCTCGGGAACTGGCCTGACGCCTCCATCCATTGATATATGGCCGGTAACATTCTATTATGCGCTCCTCGCACTGGCATGGGTGTGTTACCAGCAACAAACTCAGCGACCGCGACATGGCAGAGCTGCTGGCGGAATGTGGGATCATCATGACGTATGAATATGCCCTCTTACAGCATCTCCGGCAGGACGATGCTGAAGCGGCTGCCGCGCCCCAGTGTACTTTGTGCGGCAACACTGCCACCCATCGCGATCACAAGCTCTTGCACCAGCGCCAGCCCGATCCCCGCGCCGCCACTGTCGCGCGCCCGTGAGCTATCACTGCGGTAGAAGCGCTCGAAGACACGCTGCAACTCTTCTGGTGGGATGCCTATCCCGGTATCGTCTACCACCAGGGTCACCATGCCATCGCCCGCACTTCCCTCGACAGCGATAATCCCTCCCGGCGGCGTGTAACTCAGGGCATTCTGTAGCAAATTGAGCACCACCTGGCCCAGGCGGGCTCGGTCGGCCCGGACATGGGGCAGGTCCGGTGGAATGGCGGTGACAAGTTCGATTTGCCGTTCGCGTCGGGCGAGCGGTGCGAGCGTTTGGGCCAACTCCCGCACGAGTTCACCCCCATCCACCGCTTCGAGCGTGAGTGGTAATTGGTGTGCTTCCGCGCGCGCCAGCGTAAACAAATCTTCAATCAGTGCGGTCAGCCGTCCTACCTCACCTTGCATCACGGCAAGATCATGCGCCAGTATGGCTGTGCTGTGCTCCTGTTCGAGTGCTTCCAGGTAGCCGCGCAGCGTCGTCAATGGTGTGCGTAGTTCGTGTGAAACGTTTGCGACCAGTTGGCGGTTCGCCGCGAGTGCACGCTCAGCTCGATCACGTTCGATGGTGAGGGCCACCTCACGCTCCTGCAGGCGAGCCGCCATGCTATTGAAGTCGCTGCCGAGCTGCCCAATCTCATCTCCCGAATCGATGGTGATCCTGCGCCCAAACTGTCCCGCCGCGAGTTCCGCAGTGCCTAGGGCGAGGCTTTCTAATCGTTGTGTCAGACGGCGCGCCAGCAGGTAGCCACCACCACCGGCTACCACCAGGATACCCAGCAGCGCGACGAGTAGCAGCGAAAACGTCGTCGCTGTGTTCATAATGACCAGCGTCAGGATCCGGTTGAGGTCGGCTTCTGCTTGCACGACGCTGTCGATGCGGCTTTCGACCAGCAGGATCACGCCTTGCCGCCCGTCCGTGCCAGCAATGTTGCAGGCGGCGCTATCGGCCACCGACCCGCTGGCTGGCCGGCCACTGATGCAACCACCTACATGGAGCTGCGCGAGCAGGGGTGCCATGCGGGTCGCCTCGGCTGCGGGCAACGGCGCGCCCGGTTGCAAGCGCTGCTGGCCGGCACTGGTCAGCACGATACCTCCCGGTCGTAGCACGACAATCTGGCGCACTCCGTTGAAGCCAACTGCTGCTGCATCCTCCACGACAGGCTGCTCGGCTTGGAGTGGCACGCGCACCGTGCCATCAAGTAGGCCTGCCAGCACACCAGCCACCTGCTCATCCGAAGCACCTTGGGCAAGCAATGGACTGATCGCCGTGACGATGCGTTGAGCGGCCACTCCCGGTGCGAGCACCGGTGGTGAAACAGCCAGACTGGCGACGGCCAGATACAGACTCTGCGCGGGTGTGATCAGCAGCGTCGCGATTAGTGCCACCAATACGTACGAGTACGTGAGGCGCCAGCGGAGACGGCGGCGTCCTGCTGCCCATAAGCTGATCAGTGTGCGGGTCAACAGGAACGGGCTGATTGTGTTCAGTGCTGAACTCAAGAGGTACTGCGGGTAGGGAATATCTTCGAGCCTGAAGCCAAAGTAGAGGCCCGGCAACGGGTGAAGCTTGAGAAACAAATATCCCTGTGTCGCGCCAATGATGCCGAAGAGCATGCCCCAAAGCAAGATACGGGCGATGCGGTAGAGCAGACCGTGGGAAGCACCACCCGGTGCTAGCCGCCAGGCCGCGTATGCATAGAAGGCCCACCACACGTAGCTTAATAACTCGGCCCAGGTTGGGCCCCACAACGTTGCCAGCGGCCAGTACAACAAGAACAGCACAAACCCTGCCAGGAGCATCTCGACCAGTGCACGCCAAAAGCCGACACGCGCGGTTAGTCTAGCTTTCCAGGCGATAGCCCACGCCCCATATCGTCGTGATCTGTCCACCGATGTCTCCTAGCTTGCGCCGCAGGTGCACGACATGCGTATCCACTGCCCGCTCACCGCCCACATAGTCACTGCCCCAGATGCGGTCAAGCAAATAGGCCCGGCTAAAACTGCGGCCCGGATGCCGAGCCAGCAGATACAGCACGTCATATTCTTTAACCGTGAGGTCGACCGCCACTTGGTCGACCTCGACACGCCGTAGCAGTGGATCGAGCGCGAGCCGTCCCAGGCGAATTGGTCCTTCGTCTGCTCCGTCCACCTGCCGCAATAGTTCGACCCGACGTAGGAGCGCACGGACGCGGGCGAGGAGTTCGCGCAGGCTAAAGGGTTTGGTCAAGTAATCGTCAGCCCCAACTTCTAATCCCAGCACCAGATCGGCCTCCTCCGCTTTGGCCGTGAGCATCAGGATTGGTACGCTTGACTGCTGGCGCAAGCGCCTGCAAACAGCCAGCCCATCAAGCTCCGGCAACATCCAATCCAGAACGACCAGATCAGGTTATCTCTGCCCTGCCAGGATCAGCGCCGTCTGCCCGTCACCAGCTACGACCACCTGATGGCCTTCGCCCTCCAGTTGGCGTTTCAGCAGCGCAGCAAGCTCGTGCTCGTCCTCGACCACAACGATCAACGCCATATATCCATGCTCCTCACGCGCGCACCAATCATACGCTACCATGCACGCCCTAGTCCCACCGAAACATCCGTCCGGCGCCAACTAACAGAATGACGGCCCAGATGGCGAGGCCCAACAAGTCTAGGCGGACCGTCCATAACCCTCCACCATCAACGATCTGACGCATGCTATAGGTGACCAAAGCGATCGGTAAGCGGCTAATGAACGGACGCGCGGCGGCCGGCAAGACGTCTGGTGGAAACAGCCCGATGAAGATCAACGGAAACCCAATCGCGGCGGCCATCGCCTGCGCCCGCTGCGCATCACGAATCCACCCGCTAATAGCAAACCCTAACGCCAGAAAAACGAGATAGCCCAGCAGACTTACCGCCAGGAGCGCGAAGATATTGAGCCGTAGGGTGAAAAGCACCATCGCAATCAAGATCATCAGGACCGCCTGCACCATGCTTAACAGGAGGTTTGAGGTAGCATGCGCCAGCACCAGATTAATGGGTGCTGTGCCCGTCGCCTGGATCCGCCGTAGCACGCCTGTGGAGCGATAGCCTGCGAAGATCCCGGCCGCAACCAGCAGACCACTATTGACAAGATTGAAGCCCAGCAATCCGGGCAGAAAGATATCGATAATACTGGCATCCGCATTGAGGACATGCGACTGCACCGCAAAGAGTTGCGGTGCTCCCTGCAGTTGGCGATCAACCTGATCGACGGCGGCTGCGGCCAACGCCAACGTCTGCTGCCCTGCTCCGCCTGCCTTATACGTAACATCCACGGCAGACGGTCGGGGATGGCCATCACTCCCGCTGGTGCCGAAGGCGACTGGAATCACAAGTTGCAGGTCGGCCTTGCCGTTCTGTATGCGCTGGCGACCATCATCGTCAGAGGCCTCGGTCACGACCAGTGTTGGCTCTTCCTTAAGCGCCTTGATCAGCTCGGCGGCAGCCTGTGTGGTTGCATGGTTGCTGAGGCTGACGTTGAAGCGCTGCTGGTGGGAGCCATCAATGAATCTGACACCGCCCAGCATTAAGACCAGGCCAATAAACAATCCTGACGTTGCCAGTGGATTTCGCCAGTACGTTAGGAGGTTGGCGACGGTCAGGGCACGGTATGCTCGCATGCTGAAGTTCATACGTCCTCCCTCAGCGTACGACCCGTGAGATGCAGGAACACATCTTCCAGCGTCGCTGGTGCTATCTCGACCTCGCGCTTAAAGCCTGTCTCAAGTAACCGGTGGATCAATACCGCTGGTGTATCCAGCGCTACGATACGGCCTTCATCTATGATCGCGACCCGATCACAAAGTGCCTCAGCCTCTTCGATATAATGCGTTGTCAGCACGACTGCCTGACCACGCCGTTTCGCAGCGCGTACCAGCTCCCACACACTGTGACGCGCCTGGGGGTCCAGCCCACTGGTAGGCTCGTCCAAAAAGACGACGACGGGATCGTTCACCAGCGCAGCCGCAATACTGAACCGCTGGCGTTGGCCCCCTGAAAGGTTTTTCACATACATCTTGCGCTGCTTCAGCAGGCCGACCTGGGTGAGCAAAGTGGTAGGGTCGGTGCGCGTGCCGTAGAGCTCACCGAACAGGTGGAGCAGCTCTTCCAGGGTCAGCCGGTCGAAAAATGCAACGTGCTGCAGTTGCACGCCGATCAGCCGGTGCACGCGTACCGGATCGGCGGCGACGTCGATGCCATTGACCAGCACGGAGCCACGTTGCAGCGGGCGCAAGCCTTCGATCGTCTCCAAGATGGTGGTCTTTCCGGCCCCATTCGGTCCGAGCAGGCCAAAGACTTCCCCTTTGAGCACCTCAAAGGAGACACCTTTGACAGCCTCCACGGCACCATATGATGTATGGAGATCATGGACATATATGATCAGCATTGCTTCACTGTGCATCATACCTATGTTCTCCTGCTTGAAGATGATAGGAGCGGGATGCAGAGCCATTGGCCTGATTCGAGGCTACTGCGGCGTCAGGATTAAGCTCGTGCCGGACTGAGTATCAGGCGAGTTGCGCAGGGGCAATCGATGCACACGGTCTAAGCATTGCGCTACGTGCTACAATGCTTAGACGACAACCTCTGTCAGGTGGTTACGCAGAAACTCGATCATCCGTTGCCACACAAGCGTGGCTGCAGCTTCATCATAATATGCTGGCCGATCTGTCTCGAAAAACCAGTGTTGAACTCCTGAATAAGTATAAAAGGTGACCTCGCGCCCGAGCGCCCGAATGTGCTCCTCCACCTGTTGCACGACCTCGACAGATTCGAACTCATCATGCTCAGGAAAATGCCCCTGAAATGCTGCCTGCGCCGCAATTTGCTCGGGTTGAGCACTCCCATAGACCGTGATCACAGCAACGATATGTTCCTTCAATAGCAGTGCCCCGGAACCACCCATCGAAAACCCGACGACTCCCAGACCGTCGCCGCACACTGCTTCGTGCGCGTGTAGGTGCTCCACGGCTGCGATGATCTCCTGATACGCCTCGTTGACGTCTAATGCGCCGATCAACTGTTGTGCCTCGTTGATCGTCGTCGCCGTTTTGCCATGATACAAGTCGGGAGCGAATGCTACGAATCCTGCCTGCGCAAATCGATCCGCCACACTCTTAAAGAAAGGTGTTAGACCCCACCAACCATGGAGCACAAGGACCCCTGCACTCCTGCCCTGCTCCGGTACCGCCAGATGACCGGTGCTCCTCCGATCCTCTACTGCAAACTCCACCATAACCAACTCCTTTTATAAAACTCCACGATGCTATGGCGTTTTCAACCTTAGACATTGAGTAACATACGTCGCTTTCTCGAGTTTTGCTTGAAACGATGACGAAAATGCAGATAAAGCCAATGCTTTGCCTACAGCTTCCGGGTTGCTCGCAAAGTAGAGATGCCCATCTATCTTGAGCTTACAATGACCCGCTGCTTGCACGTTGAGAAACCAATCGGTGTCTGTCCCATACGTTAAGCAGATATAGATCGAGCCATCCTTTTTGGCGGCTACAACTGGCGTTGCATAGTCGATGCCCGAGCGTCTACCGCTATGGTAGACAAGCGAATAAAAGACACCCCTCCTCCCCGCCAATAATTTCATGATAGGATTCAAGATGGCACGATTGAACTTACGGATAGTGCCAAAGCGTTTTTTTGACATAGAAGGCCTCCCACATTGGCTACGCACTGGCCTGCCTCGATGCTACCAGTGGGAGCGGCATTGAAATGGTGCCGGACGGCGTATCCGGCGAGTTGTGCACAGGCAATCGACGCGTGACTACCAAGCAGACGATGAAGAGCAGCGGCAGAAGCCAGCCTGTCCAGCCCAGAATAGTTACTTGTGCCGTATCATAGGTAACGCCAACCTGAGTAAGCATCAGTATCGCGCCGAACTGGCTGGTCGCATCAATCCCCGCGTGACCGAGTACCGCAGGCCAGACGCTGCCGGTCGCTAGACGTAGCCAACCCAGGATAATTCCTATGATTGTACAGAAGATCACCATCAACCCGACGCCCAGGATTGGGTGCTGTGGGTAATTCAAGCCCAGCAGAATCAGTGGGGCATGCCACAGTCCCCAAATAGCCCCACTGATCAGCAGTGCCGGCCACTGGCCGAGTGGTAGCAACTGCGGCAGCAAGTACCCGCGCCAGCCCCATTCTTCGCCAAAATTGACAGGGCTAATCAACAGTGTCACAAGTGGCAAGCTCAACATAGTGAACTGCACGATCGTCTCAAGTGGCCAGCGGCTCAGTGTTTGTTGACCCTGCGCCGTACTTTCGAGCGCTGCACGGTAGCCAGAAAAGTGCTGGAGATCGAGCGGATAGTGGCCAAAGAGTGCCCCCACGAACGGTGCGACCATGACCAGGATGGTCAGCCCTAGCCAGCCGAAGAGCCAGTACCACCCCCAGTAACTGCCCTTCGCTCCCCACCGCAAGCCGGTAGACCGCCGGACGTGTGCCAACGGGCTAATCCAGCGCGTAACGATCAAGGTAGCGATGGCGGGTGTGAAGTTGATGAATAGAATGAGCTGTACCCAGGGCGAACTCACCCCTCGTCCGTCGAGATACATGGGCAAGGTGAGTATCCAGGCCAATCCGAAAGCGATTGCGAGAAACCAGCCGATGCCACGAAGATTAAGCCGAGCGCGAGTATTCATTGTTGCCTCCCCGTCTACACCACGACCTTGAAACTTAAGGTTAGTATGAGTAGCGGATGTGGCATCCGTTTGCTGAAAGTGTGTTAAAAGTGTTAGGTTCAAGGAATGAGGAGGCCAGAAGATGTGCTGTCGTTACATCAGGAGTTCGATGCAACGGTCTCCGCCGAGGACGTCTCACAGTGATTGATGCGTAAACGCGACGATAGCTAAAGCAATTATGCCTGGAGGTGTAAGCGGTTGAGCAACTGCGCCAGGATAATGGCCGTTGCCCCCCAGACCTCGTGGCCTGCCACCACGAAGCAGGGCACAGCACAATCGACACCCCGAATTATCCTGTGCACAAGCTGGCGTGTCGTGGGCAAGCTAAGCATCTGCAAGGAGACCTCAACGACCTCAGCGACCTCAGCGCTGGCAGGGGTAAACGTGGGCGGCTTTGTGGCGAGACCCACGACCGGCAGGATTAAGAAGTTGCTGACCGGGATCCAGACCGGCATCAAGCGACCGACGATCTCGACCTCCGCTGGGACAATGCCCAGCTCTTCCCAGGCCTCACGGAGCGCAGTCTGATCGAGTGTTCCATCACTCTCGTCGTAACGACCACCCGGCAACGATACTTCACCGCTATGCCGCCGCAAAGCGGCCGTACGGACCGTCAGCGGCAGGTGCCAGTCACCATCCACGGGATACAAGAGCACCAGGACGGCGCCCCGACGATGCGGTGGGCCGCCGATTGGGGGCGCGAGCGGCCGGTCGCGTTCGCCCGTCACCGCTTGTGGAATCATTGATCGAAATGCTGCTTCGTCATCGGCAGGTAGATTCAGTCTTCGCACCGGGGTCGCGCGGTCACCTGGCACGAGATCGTTGGTATATGGCATATGGCACCCGCAGCTAATGCTTGATTTCGACCCTGGCGATGCGTGGGCCTTGCATCTCCAGCACGGTAAAGACAGATCCTTCGAACTGGAGTTGCTCGTCAGGCAGAGGCAACCGTCCGAGCTTTTCGAGGATAAAACCGGCGATGGTTTCATATTCGCCACTTGGAAGATCGAGCTTTAACCCTTCGTTTGCTTCTTCGATCCGCATTAAACCGTCGACCACCGCCGTTCGTTCATCGATCGTCTCGATATCGTGCGTACCTGTATCCAACTCATCATCCAATTCGCCGACGATCTCTTCGACCAAATCTTCTAGCGTCGCGATCCCCGCCATCCCGCCGTACTCATCGATCAACACCGACATGCGCACATGCTCACGTTGCATCTCATGGAGCAGATCGGCGACATGCTTTGAATCGGGACGGAAAAAAGCTGGCCGTACCAGCGGGCTGAGCGGTTGATCAAAAGCGAGCGTATCGTCGCTCAAGGCTACCAGCAGATCCTTCGCGGAGACAATCCCAACCACATCGTCCACGCCCCCTGCCCCTAGTACTGGGAACCGCGTATGGCCCGTTGCTTTAAAAAGCTCTAGGAACTCACTCACGGTCGAATCGGCCGTAATTGTAGCAACATCCGTGCGGGGCACCATGACCTGGTAGGCGGCCCGCGAACCGAAGTCAAAGACATTGATCAGAAGTTGCTGCTCGTCCTGTTCTAACACGCCACCTTTGCCACTGGCCTGAACCATCATGCGCAGCTCTTCGAGCGTTGGTGGACCATGATGACCGCTCGAACCATGGACGCCGAACAGCCCTAGTACAAATCCAGTTAACCAATCCAAAAAGCGGATGATCCAGCTAAAAACCAGGCTGAAGATCTGCAAGGGACGCGCAATAAACAGCGCGACTTGCTCCGCCGAACGGATCGCGAACACTTTGGGCGCTTGCTCGCCTAGTACAATATGGAGCGTGGTAACGATAAAATACGACAGTGCAAAGCCCAAGGTGTGGCTGATGGTCGGGGCAAACTGCGCTAGCGTTGGAAATGCACCGAACAGCTTGGTAGCACCATAAACGACCGGCGGTTGGATAATGGCGGTAAAGGTTGGCTCGGCGAGCGCACCTAACAGCAGGCTGGCCAGGGTAATGCCCAGTTGCGACGCAGCAATATAGCGATCAAGGTGATCTTGCTGCGCCATCACCAGCCGGGCAACACCGTTGCCTTCCTCCGCTAACTGCTCCAATTTCGAGCGCCGCGAGCCGACTAGCGCAAATTCAGCCGACACAAAGAAGCCGTTGGCCAACACCAACAGCACAATACTCAAGAGCCGTAGCACAAGCAGCCCGTTGCTAGATGCTACCTCGGCCGCCTGTCCCCACACCATTAATACCATATGCTTCGCTTGCCCATCGCGCAAACGCGCCATTCAGCGCTATCGCTCAGACACTACCCAGCACTTCTGCTGCCACGCGATGGCCCAACTCGACCGCAAAGTTTGTGCCTCTATCCCAAGGATAGACGTGACTCATACTCGCAAAGAATAGACCAGCAAGTGGAGTACCGAGCGGCGGCAGATGCTTGCTGTGATCGACCGGCACAACCGGTTGAGCATAGGGCTCACGGAACAGCCACGTCTGCTTGACCCACTCGGGACGAAAGTCGGGGTTGATCTGGGTGAGCGGCGCAAGCCACTCCTGCGTGACCTCGTCTTCCGGCATGCTGAAATAACGGTGGTCTGTCGGCAGATAATCTCCCAGATAGATCACGCGGTCTCCGCCATAATGCGCTGGGTCGATCATATTGGTATGTTCGACCACGTTGATATACGGAAAATCGCGCTTCGGCGGCATGAACCAATATTCGCCGTTACGTAAGAGCTGCTGCCGTAGCGCCACGACCAGCACGACGGCCCCTACCGATTTGAGTTCAGTTAGCCGGGCCGTATAGTCACGGGGCAGTTGCGGCACGAGCTTGAGCAAGACACCAGGGCTTGAGGCCACGATCACGCTATCGAAGTCGTCGGAGCCGTCAGCAGTGCGGACCACCCAGCGATCATTGCGTTGCTCGAGTGCCTGTACTGGGCAATTAACCAAGACACTGCCACCCAACTGCTCCACAACATAGCGTGCGAGTGCATCAGCAAATGCTTGAAAGCCACCGGCGAAATAGCCTAATTGGAACGAGCGTGCCTTGGCGCGCGCCCAGAGCCAGGCAGCATTAACATCATGAGCATAGGGGCCAAACTTACCCACCAACAATGGCTCCCACATCAGTTCATACACCCGCTTGCCGGCCCAGCGGCGCATATACCCCTCGGCAGTTTCGTGCTCCAGCCGCCGCCAGTCATTACGCTGTTTCAGGAGTAAGGCGGTCGCACCATAGCGTACCCGGTCGACGAAGGGTAAGTGGGAATTACCTAAAATACCAAAAAGCGTGACCGGATGGGAGCCGTGCTCAGCACAAAAAAAGGCCGTGACCTGCTTGTTAAAAAAGATCATGTCGCGTGCGCCGATCGCGGTCGCGAGCTCGATAATAGAATGGTCGGTCGTGAAGATATGATGGTAGAACCGTTCTACATACCAATCCCAGTTCGGTGCCTTGATACCTGAAGCAAGCCCGCCAACCTGTGGTGCTGCCTCAAATACCGTTACCTCGTGACCGGCCATCAACAGACCCCGAGCCGCAGTTAGTCCTGTAAATCCACCCCCAATAATTGCAATCTTCATCTACTATTTTATCCATGTCCGTGCAGATTAGAGGTGTTAACGGTTGGCGGCACCCCTAGTTGCACCTCCGGCTCGGCCTGCTGGCGTTGCGCTTCGACCGCCACATCAATGTCATGCCAGTGCAAGCTTTGGCGACTCATATAAAATAATCCCAGCAACGTGATCGGCAGCCACAAGGCCACATGCAGCACCAGCGTATAGGCTGCTGCAATGTTTGCACGCACCTTGCCGACGCTGACCAGCACCTGGATCCCCGGCTTATCAAACGTGCCCACGTAGCCGGGTGCCGACGGAATCATCGTCGCGAGATTAACGACCGCCGTCATCAGCATCAGCACGGTGAACGGGACATGTAGACCCGCAAAGGCGTGCGTCACGACCCAATATTTTGTGGTCTCGGTCAACCAAATTGCGACCGACGTGACGACGATCATCAACACTTCACGCGGCGAACGCAGGGAATGTAGACCCTCGAGAAACCGGCTGGCAACATCCGTAATCTGTGTACGAAAGCGCAGTGGCACGAAGCTACTGACGAAACGGAAGATCAGGGCGTTAGCATGCTCGGGCCAGGCCGCTAGGCCCAGAAACACCAGCAGGGCCATCCCGAAGAGCCCACTACACAGGAACACCAGGCTGCGATACTGCGGCGGCAACGGCAAAAACGGCAGCGTTGCGAAAACAAACACGGTCATCACCAGGCCGTCAAACAGTCGCTCAAGTGCCACCGTCGCTAGCGATGCCGAAATATTAATCCCCTCGTTGCGCCGCAGGACATAGGATCGAATGACTTCGCCGGCCCGTAGTGGATAAACATTATTGCCCATATAGCCAATCACGACGACCGGAAAGAGTCGTCGCAAGCTGACCGGCTTAAGATGGCGCAACATATAGTGCCAGCGCCAGGTCCGTGCCCATACTGCGCCAAAATATATTGCAATCCCGGGCAGGAGCCACCAGTAGTTCGCGTGACGCAACGCCAGGAAGAAGGACGACCATTCCAAACCACGTGCCGTCCAGAAGACAAAAAAGGCACTAACCAGCACCCCTAGCCAGAACTTCCAAGAACGCACCGCGTTGCCTCACAGCATCAATGTTGGGCGCCAGCCCTGATACACAACGCCGCGACGAGTATGTCGCGGCAGAAGGAATCATAACGACCATGCACCCGTTTGTCAAAAAACTATCACTCCCATTCGATGGTCGCCGGTGGTTTAGAGGTAATATCGTACACGACCCGGTTGACGGCCGGCACCTCATTCACAATCCGGTTAGCGGTGCGTTGCAGCACCTCGTCCGGCAGCCGTGACCAATCGGCCGTCATAAAATCCTCGGTCGTCACGGCCCGCAAGGCGATTACGTCCGCATAGGTCCGGAAATCACCCATCACCCCGACGCTCTGGATCGGCAGCAATACCGCAAATGCCTGTTGTGTCGCACGCTCAACCCCTGCGCGCCGCAACTCTGCTTGAAAGATGGCATCCGCGCGTCGCAAGGTCTCCGCTCGCTCATACGTGACTGGACCAATGATGCGTACCGCTAGCCCCGGGCCGGGAAACGGGTGGCGCCACACCCACTCTGGCGGGAGACCGAGCTCCAACCCAACGGCCCGTACCTCGTCCTTAAACAGGTAGCGCAGTGGCTCGACAAGCTGCATCTGCATGTCGGCGGGCAGGCCACCAACGTTGTGATGCGTCTTGATCTTTGCCGCAACATTACGATCGGCTGCCGTCGACTCGATCACGTCCGGATACAACGTGCCCTGCGCCAGAAAACGCACATCACCCAGTTGCTTGGCTTCCCGCTCGAAGATCCGGACGAACTTTTCGCCAATAATGCGGCGTTTCGCCTCAGGCTCGGCAATTCCCTCCAGCGCGCTCAAAAACTCTTCGGCCGCATTCACAGCTATTAACGGAATATGGAGATGATCTCGGAAGGTCGTAATGACTTGCTCGGCTTCGCCCTGCCGCAATAAGCCGGTATCAACAAAAATACACGTGAGCCGCTCGCCAACCGCCCGGCCAATCAGCACCGCCGCAACGGCCGAGTCCACGCCGCCCGATAGTCCACAGATCACCCGCTCGCTACCAACTTGCGTCTGAATGCGCTCGATGGCTTGATCAATAATCACCTCTGGCGTCCAACCACCTTGGACACCACAGATGCGATAGGCGAAGTTGCCCAGCAACTCTTTGCCATGCGGCGTGTGGTTGACCTCGGGGTGGAATTGCAGCCCGTACCAGTGGCGCGTCTCATCGCCCATCGCAGCATACGGCGAGTTAGGCGAGTGGGCAATCGGATGGAAACCGGGCGGCAAGCGCGTCAGCGCATCGCCGTGACTCATCCAGACCCGCTGACTCGCGGGCAAAGCCGCGAATAAAGGAGAATCACTATGTTCGACCACGATATCGGCCGGACCGAACTCGCGCTCATCAGAAGGCGTTACCGCGCCACCGTGAGCCTGAGCAATCAATTGCATACCATAACAAATCCCTAGCACCGGAACATGCATGGCTGCGACCCAAGCCGGTAGCTGGGGCGCTCCGGGCGCATACACGCTGGCCGGACCACCGGATAAGATAATGCCACGCGGATTGAGTGCCTTGGCTTGTTCGGCGGGCGCATGGAAAGGCAGGAGTTCGCTGTAGACGCCCAGTTCGCGTAGGCGGCGCACAATCAGCTGGCTATATTGCGAACCAAAATCAACGATAACAATGGCCTCGGTCATAAGGACAGCCCTCATAGATGGGATACACTATCTCATGCCACATTATATCTTTGCTAGTGGACTGCAGTGAGCAGTTGCGATCTAGATCGGCCGCGCGTTTGCTGCCCCGTCTCTGATGACCGCGCGGCCTACCTGCTTTCGAAAATGGCGACATGATCAACACTCGGCTCGTCCGCATCGACGCTGACAAGCCACTCCTGCTGCACCATATCAAGCGTTCCCGGTCCATAGGTACAAACGCGAATGCGCCGCTTGGCCGCCTCGTCGCACAGGAGCTCGACGACCCGCTGCAAGATGATGCCCTTGAACGGCGTATAAAGAAAAAAGACCGTGCCGTCCCCATAGCTGACTTCCCGCGCGTCAGCGTTGATGAAGTGCGCCCGCGCGAGCCCCAGTTCCCTCGCACAGCATTCCGCCTGGGCTGCATACGCCGGCTCGAACTCGACCCCAATGCTCTTGGCCTCGCTCACCAGCGCGACGATGTTCACAACACGTCCCAACCCCGACCCCAGATCGTAGACAACATCCTGCGCAGACAGCGCCAGCCGGTCGACCATATCGAGCACGATCCGCGCAGGCGTAGGCTGATAGTACACCATCTCAGGCTCAGGCCGACGTTGTGCACGGGGCAGGACCGGTATTTGGAGGATGCCATCAATGAAGGTGTCCAGCGCATCATAGCGCGGCGGGTCACTCCACACTTCGTGCTCACCCGGCTCGGCATAGCCGCACAGCCTCTGCCGTACGGCGGCCGGTGCATACACACGCGAGGTGATCTGCTGCCGGTAGGTCACAAAGAACTGCTCATTGATCTGCCCCAGGCGATCGTGGCTCCTCAAGGCCTGACGCTTCAGTGCTCTAAGCCGTTTCTTCTCCCCTTTGTCTGCGCCTCGGAGCAAGTATTCGATCCGGTGGATGACGCGCAGATCGAGCACGGTACGGGCCGCTTCGCGCGCGACAAGATTCGTCACTTCGGTGAGCGACTGCTCGTGCTCTATGGCTACGATTTGGGCCTGAAGTTCGGCATACTCTGCCGGATGGATGCGCTCGTAGGCCATGGTTCACTGGCTCCGCGGCGTACACGTGCCGGTCAAGGGAAGCTGGGCGATGACCTAGCATAGCCCAGGCTATTCACTGTACTACCAAAGTTTTACACAGTAGCAAAACGCGTGCCTGTCGCGGCCAATTGTACGAACGATGTGCCCTTGCCACCGATCCACCCGAATGTCGCCGCGCGCCCTGGAGTCCAGCACCCACTGCGACCGTGCGTTGACGATCTCCTAGTTGTCGTCCTGCTACGCTACGCCACAATGATCCGCACAATCCCCGCGCTGCCATCGACCTCGATCATCTGGCCGTCCCGAATGATGGTGGTGCCGGTGCCTGTACCAATGACGGCGGGGATACCATACTCCCGTGCGACAAGGGCACAGTGACTCAGGACGCCACCGGTATCGGTGACTACGGCTGCGACCGTCGCAAACAGCGGCGTCCAGAGCGGACTGGTTGTGGGGGCGACCAGAACATCGCCGGGCTGCAGCTTGCCAGCTTCCGCAAGTGTGCGGACCACCCGTGCCCGCCCCCGCACCTGTCCCGCCGAACCGGCGCTGCCACGCACGATATCCGGCTGCTCCTGTGCCGCCGGAGGTGAGCCGAAGAACATAGCAGCCATATGCGCTACCGGGTCATCCACCACGGTCGCAGGCGGGGGGGTGCCAAGTGCCGGAGGTGGGGTAATGGTGCCAAAATACGCCATCTCGGCCCGGCGCCCGCCGACCAGTCGGCGCAGGTCACGCTGCATCTCGGCTTCCGCTGTGTCGTGCAGTTCCGCGAAGGTGAGGTAGAAGACATCATCGGGCTGCTCCACCACGCCCGCTGCAGCAAAGCGGTGCCCCCATTCCAGTAGCACCCGCCGCGCCTCATACATGGTCCGAAAGTCGATCCAAAAGCCGTGGTCTTCCTGCATGACGGTCGCCGTCTGGGCCGCCTTGAGCAGGAACTCAAACTGGCCAGCCACCCCAGGTAGATGGGCTGTGAGGCGCGCTCGCGTCTCGGCTAGCAACTGCTCCCGCTCGGCGATGAGGGCCGTGCGCTCGGCTTCCGGCTCACGTGTAGGCTGCTGAAGGTAATCCTTGAGATTCTTGAACACCGGCGCGGGATCCTCGATCCAGCCGGGATCGATCACCTCGAAGTAGCGCGTACCACGGCGACCATATTCCTCCAGATAGGCCTGCAATGCAGCGAGGAAGTCCTGGCCCGCGGGGAACTGGCTGAGTGCACGCGCCACAGCATCCGGTGCCGTTCGTTCGATGGTCGCACGCACCTCGGGCGATGAGAGGGCCTTCCGACTGAGGTGCCACAAGGCATTGCCAGATTCGACTGTCTGATTGGGGAAGCCTTGGAGCAGGCGTAAGGCACTCAAGGTGTCCTTCCCGGGGAAGAGATGTTGGTACAGCGTTGTAAATCCAGCCAGTGCGCCCAACATCAGAGTACCAACTAGGGCATGGATCTCCCAGACACGCTGGTGTTGTGCGAGCATGTTGTCCCAATGAGCAAGGAGGTCCGCTTGGGAAGCGCCGTGGAGGTCGAAGGCTTCCCAGGCAGCCAAGTACCGCTTGATTTCGGGCAGCCAGTCCCGATCCCAGAGCACATCCAGCTCTGCCATCATCGCGCCCAGCTTCTCCTGCGACCGGGCAGATGCCGCCTGCAAGGCTTCTGGTGACATAGCCACGGTGAACGTGGCAATATAGAAATAGGTATTAATGCGACGGGAACGGGTTCGGGTCGGCAGCGCACAAGCTTCGAGCGCGCGATTGGTGCCGTCTCCGAACATGCGGATGAACTCGCCGGCTATCGGCGTAATGGGATCGGGATCGATCATACGCTGCCACGTCCAGAACAATTCTGCGTCATCGGACTGTTCCCATGTCGCAGGGAAATGTGAAGAATTTCTCACCTCGCTGGTTGCCATTGTTGCCTCCTTGGCCGGGTCACGGACTTGCAACGTGATCGTCGCTCGCAGCAGTATCTCGCAACGGCTTCACCGGCACATCGGTAAAATAACCAAGTTTGCCGGGCCAAGGCACGGCATGCCAACTAGGTAGAACTACCTACCCTCTATACCCTTAGACAAGGCGGTGGTCAAGGGCATAGCGTGTCGCCGTCGTGCGAGAGTTCACGCCGAGCTTATTGTAGATTGAAGATAGATGCGCGTTGATGGTGCGCGGGCTGACGACGAGTTGTGCGGCAACCTGCACGTCGGTCAGCCCCTGCGCCACTAGGCGGAGGACCTCATGCTCGCGCCTCGTGAGTCTGGCTACCCCCTTCAGGGCTGGCGCACCTGCGTCCGCATACGGCATGACAGTTTGGATCTCGAGCAATCCAGAGTCGAGCTGGGCGACCGCCTGCTCAGGCATCATAGTTTGTCCCTCGCTCCAGGCCGCTGCGAACTGAACCTCGCCCAGCACAGCCCGCGTGCGAGCCAGGTTCTCCTCTCGTTGCGCACGTAATGGGGCTGGCGCGGTTGCGCCACTGGCGTCACGCAGCACTGTCGCTACGGCAAAGAGCCGTGCAGCGCCGACTAGTTGGCCCTGCGCCGTTGCCACCGCCGCGAGGCCATCCAGGCACACGGGTGTCATCACACGCTCACCGAGTGTGCCAAGAATCTCAAGCGCCTCCATGTACAGCCTGCGCGCCGATGCGTAGTCACCCTCGTTGTATGAAATCTCAGCGAGCAACCAGAGGGTCCTGTTGATGCCCCGTTTGTCTCCGACCATTCTGAAGATGTCCAGCGTCTCCTCTAAGAGCAGACGCGCCTCCGCGAATTTACCTTCCAGCCTGCTTATGGTGCCCAAGTCATTGAGCGATAAGGCGATGCCCCATCTGTCCCCTACCTGGCGGAAGAGTGCTAGCCCCTCCGCGATGAGTGGACGTGCCGCTCCGGGGTCATCCTGCAACAGGCTAATGCCGAGGTAGTTGAGCGTACGGGCCAGTCCCCACGTATCGTTCAGCATGCGCAGAATATCCACGCTTTCCTCATACATGGCACGGGCCGCAGTATAGTTGTCGCCAGCCCGCGCGACCTGCGCCAACCCGTGAAGCGCGGCGACGATGCCCCGCTGGTCTCCCAATTGCCGTGAAAGCCAGAGACTCTCGCCGCACAAAGTTGCTGCCCGACCATAGTCGCCCTGATAATAGGCGAGCAGGCCGGCACCAGTCCGCACCTTCGTCCACACCGTATCCGGTTCGCGGCCTTCGTCGACCTTCAGTGCCGCTTCGAGCCAGCGCCGGCCTTCGCTCCAATAGCCCCGCAGGAACCAGAAGTGCGCTAGGTCGCCGCTCAGGTGTAACGCCCCGTCTGCGTCTCCCCAGTTCAGGAACCAGCGCAGCGCGGCGCGCAGGTTATCATGCTCTGCCTCTAATCGCTTGAGCCAGATGAGTTGGTGCGCACCGAGCAGCATAGGCTCTGCATCATGGGCCAGCCGCAGGTAGTAGGTCGCGTGTTCACGGCGCGTCACCTCGGTTTCCCCGTTCGCTTCGAGTTGCTCCAGCGCATACTCGCGGATCGTCTCAAGCATGCCGAAGCGTGGCTCACCGTCCTCGTCTTGCACCACGAGCAGACTCTGCTCTGTCAACGAGATCAGTCCGTCCAGGGCATCGAGTGAGAGATGGTCGGCACAGATCGCCTCGGCCGCCGGCAGCGACCACCCGCCGCGGAAGACGCCCAGCCACCGGAATAGGGAGCGCTCCACCTCCGGCAGGAGGGTGTAGCTCCAGGCGATCGTGTCGCGCACCGTACGTTGGCGCTGCGGAAGATCACGCGCGCCACCCGTCAGGAGCTGGAGCGATTGCCCCATCCGATCGCCTTGCAGCCGCCGCTGTAGCGCTTGCACCGGCAGGATCCCCACACGCGTTGCCGCTAACTCAATGGCGAGCGGGAGCCCATCCAGCTGGGCGCAAATCTGCACCACCGTCGCGGCGTTCGCAGCAGTGAGGGCGAAATCGGGCTTGACCGCTTGGGCGCGCTCGATGAAAAGCTGCACGGCAGAGACGTGCAGAAGCACATCCAGGGGCGGTAGGTGGTGTGGTGTGGCGAGGGCGAGCGATGGGATAGGGTACACCTGCTCACCCTGCACGTGCAGCACAACGCGACTCGTCACCAGCAGGCGGAGACCGGGGCAAGCTGCTCGCAGGGCAGCCACCTCCGGTCCGGCGGCGGCAATGTGTTCGAAATTGTCCAGCACAAGGAGGCAGGGCCGGTTACGCAGGGCGATGCTCAGCGTGGTGAGGATGGGGCGGCTCGGATCTTCCGGCACACCGACAGCACGGGCGATCGTTGGCAACACGAACTCGGGGGCATCTAGCGGTGCCAGGGCGACGAAGAGCACCTCCTGATCGCCTTGTTCCTGAAACTGGAGAGCCACGGCCAAGGCTAAGCGCGTCTTGCCCACGCCGCCTGGTCCGGTCAGGGTCAGCACGCGTGTCTGCTCCCGCTCTAGCAGGGCCAGCACGGTCGCCAGTTCACCCTCACGACCTACGAGATCCGTAGGTGGCAACGGCCAGGCATGGGGAGTAGGCACGTGCTTCGAGGAGGAGGTGTGGCGCCTCGGGCCGGACGTTGCTCCAGCCAGGAACTGGACAACCTCCTCGCCCGCCACGCCCAACGCGGTGACCAAGCGCTCCGCTGTTGCGCGTTGTGGCGTACTCCCGCCTTGCTCAAGCAGACGGACGGTGCGTGCGCTAATCCCGGCGCGCTCGGCTAGCCCTTCCTGCGTCAGCCCTGCAGCGAGCCGGCACTCCCGGAGCAACGTCCCAAAGGATGCGCTTGTCTGCGTATCCACACGGCACCTCCTGTTCGTCCACCCTGATGGCCTCGCCACCGGATCATAGCACGCGCGCGAATCGACCGCCAACAGGCAAGAGTGCGGGTTCAGCGCACTCTTGCCGCTAATGTTTCCGGTTTTGCCTGTTCAGTCGCCTGTATGGAGCATAGGCTGAACCGCATAAGGTTCCCTGGGAGCGGACGGACACGCTTCATTGGCAAGGAGGATAGCAATGAAATTCATGGTCGAAGGCACGCTGGCGCAGGCACTCACCCCTGAACTGATGGCCCTTGTTCCCGCCGAGACGGCGCGCGGGAAGGAGTTGGATGCGCAGGGCCTACGCACAGCGTTCTCAACCGCTGCCGACTATTCCAAGTTCTGGCAAACCTTCGTCGCCGACACACGCGAGGAAGTTCAGCGTGCGCTGGAGTCACTAGCGTTATACCACGTGATGACCTACACCATAATAGCATTGGCGCCCGACCAGGCGTAACCCGACTCACTAACCATCACGAAAGAACGAGGAAACATATGAACCAACTGAAGATCATTGGCGCCGGTTTTGGCCGAACGGGAACCGTGTCGCTCAAGGTCGCACTCGAAGCGCTGGGCTTTGCGCCCTGCTACCATATGTCGGAAGTATTTCAAAACATGGAGACGATGCTACCTCTCTGGGAACAGGTAGCCGCTGGCAAGCTTACCGACTGGACCAGCATCTTTGGCAACTACCAAGCCACCGTGGATTGGCCCACTTGCAACTTCTATGCGGAACTCATGCAAACCTACCCGGATGCAAAAGTCTTGCTGAGTGTGCGTGACCCCGAACAGTGGTATGAGAGCGCGAGAAGCACGCTCTATGATGGTGCCAATCAGTTGTTGGCGATGAACGAACACCTGCGACGACCGGGAGCTATGGTGACCAAGCTCGTCTGGCAGGATACGTTTCATGACCGTTTTGAGGACAAGGCGTACGCTATCTCGGTCTTTAATCGGCATAACGCAGAAGTGCAGCGGACGGTGCCGGCGGAGAAACTGCTCGTGTACAACGTCAAAGAAGGATGGGCGCCCTTGTGTGCCTTCCTCAACGTTCCCGTTCCAGACGGCCCGTTCCCGCATCTTAATGATCGCGCCAGTATCCAGCGGGACTTTGATAAGCTCAACGATGCGGGTGCCGCTACACAGGACCTAATACACGACTGGACACCGCAGACCATAGGGACGTAGCACGCGGAGCTCATCAGGGGCAGTAATGGAGAGAACGGATCCCCTTAAACAAAAACGGGCGAGGGCAAGCATGCCCCGCCCGCATTTCGATACAAACCGCCACCTCTACTCGAGATAGCCCACTAACCGCTGTTCCCACTCGGGGGCGCGTAGGTGGCGCATCGCTTCTGCTTCGATCTGGCGCGTACGTTCACGTGTGATGCCAAAGGTTGCGCCGACCTCTTCGAGTGTCCGGCGCTTACCATCCATCAAGCCATAACGCAGCTGCAATACTTTGCGCTCACGCTCCGGCAATGTGTGTAAGGCAGCATGAATATCTTGAAATAGGAGGTGCTGCGTTGCTTGCTCGACCGGCGTGTGCTCATCAGAATCCGCCAGCATCTCACCGATAAAGGTATCGCCATCGGGACCGACCGGCTGCTCTAAAGACAGAGGTGTCACCGCTGCTGTCAGCAGCCGCTTCACCTTCCGAGTGGTGATACCGAGCGCCGTGGCGATCTCTTCATGCGTGGCCGGTCGTTCCAGCGATTGCTCAAGCTGGTGCATCGTACGCCGCACCTGACCGATCATTTCACCGAGATGTACCGGCAAGCGAATCAAACGACCATGCTCTGCGAGCGAGCGGCTGACCGACTGGCGAATCCACCATGTCGCATAGGTAGAAAAACGATTACCTTTACGCCAATCAAACTTCTCGACAGCCCGCATCAGGCCTAAATTGCCCTCTTGGACCAGATCCAGAAATGAGAGTTGGTGGCCAATATACTTTTTGGCGACGCTAACAACCAACCGTAAGTTTGCCTGGATCAACTCTTGGCGCGCCTGGGTACCGTCAGCAATCGTTTCCTCTAACCCACGACGTTCCACGTCACCGGCGTACCGTGCTTGATCTACCTCTACCCGCGCCGCTTTACCGGCTTCGATGCGTTGGGCGAGGCTGACTTCCTGCGCAGCCGTGAGCAACGAAACTTGACCGATCTCATTTAAGTACAACTGAATAGCATCATCCAGAGGCGTCGTGTCTTCTTCAACAGCTTCAGGCTCATCCCAAGCTTTTTGCGAAAAAGCACCCGAGGCAACGTCTTCATCGCCCGGCTCATGCGCTTCCCAGGCCGACAATAGTGGGCCGGCGTGTGGATCGAGCGGATCTCCGTCATGCGAATATCTATTCATTGCTGCCATCACTTTTCCACCACCATCTTCGGGACGAGGCAATGGGTCTAGGTTGTGTCTCACACCCAAAACACAACAACTTCATACCAGATTTACGTCCAATTCTGCGCTTTGGATGTAGAAGAAACTTCCTTTTCCTCTGCCAATTTGGACGAGCCAAGCCATCAACACATGTCGTCATTGCAGACCTGCCCCTAACCCTGGATCGGTATTCCAGGCCACCGCGTCGATAATGTCACCCGTCAAACCACGCCCTGGTTGCCCTGCCAGCGCTACCGCTGCTGGTGTGATGACTGCCGGGTCAAGCAAGCTCTGTACCATACTGCCCATGACCTGTTGCACCATCGCAGTATTGGCAAAGCCGCCGGGGTGCAGGCCGTTCACATTAATACTGTAGCGCCGCAACTCCTTCGCCAGGGTCTTCGTTAGACCAACGACCGCATACTTAGCAGCGGTATACGCTGCGAAGCCGGGGAGTTCAATGCGCTCCAGGGGAGCTACGAGATTAATAATATTGCCACGCTTGCGCGCCAGCATGCCGGGCAGTACCGCCTGCGTCACCAGGAAGGTGCCTTTCACCAGCGTATCGAAAATGGCATCCCACTGCGCGCCGGTTGTTTCCAGAGCTGGTTTGCGCAAACCAATGCCAGCACTATTCACGACCGTATCGATCTGCTGAAATTCACCTAAGGCCCGTGCTACCATCGCCGTGACTTGTACCGAGTCACAGACATCACAACACACTACCAGCGCCTCACGCCCCATGGCCTCAATCTCGGTCGCTACCCGATTAAGTCTCTGACCATCACGCGCCACCAGCACCACGCGAGCATCCTCTTCCGCTAACGCCAGTGCAATTGATCGACCCAGCCCCTGACTCGCACCCGTTACCAGCACAACTTGTCCGGTTAATGCCATGACGTCCCTCCAGCGCTATACGTACGCACGTTAGGGCTTGATCTGGGAAACTCGATCAGCAACCGGCACCGTAATCTCCGCTCGCGGCAACTGTTGGCGGTGCCCAATCCATCTGCCATGCCGTAGCAACACCAGCACCACGAGGCTGGCTTCCACGACCAGCAAGGCGAATGCTACCCCGATCAAAAAAGGTGGTAGATCCATACCCGCTAAGCGCGTCTGCGGCACCAGGAGCCATACGACTAGCCACAGGCCAAAGTACCCATGCATCAACCAGCGGGTAAGCGTTGGGAGTACATCAAGGCCCCGTTCCAAGTGGAGACCATACCGCAGGGTCGCTACACCCGTTACACCCGCAAACAAAGCCAGCGTCGCGGCAAAGATCAGCATGCCCTTATCGCCCAGCGTATGGGGATACAGCAACCTAACCAGGCCATCAAACAATGTAATGCCGCCGAGCAAAATCAGAAAAGCCAGCAACGGCGCGAGCAGCTGCCACACTGACCGCATCGTTTTGCGACCCCTCGCCCAGCGCGTCACCAGCGAGAAGCCCAGCGCCACATACAACCAAGCGTTAAAGTTCCCAGCCGGCACACCCCAGTAGCCATCACTAAGTGCAATATGCCAGTGCCAAAAGCCTAGGCGAATGGCAACAGCATCAAATGACAGATCCAGGACGATCACCCAGATCGCATCGGCAAACGGAGCGGACCACACTGGCAGGCCCAGCTGGTCGCTATACAACATCGCGCCATAGATCAGTAACGCCCAGCACAGCCCAATCGTGATCGGCACTGGCCCGACCCGCAAGAAAAACCCCGTCGAATAGCTATACGTGCCGTAAATGACGATGTCACACCACTCCAGCAGCAATCCGTAGACTGCCGCCGTCAACAACTCAAGCAGCGCCGCTCGGCTCCGCCGCTGGGCGTGCACGGCCGTAAGCCCAAAAAGCACGAGCGTACTAAGCTCTAATGATAGATAAACCCAGGCCGGCACCACGTCTCCCCATTTGTACTTTTGTTCACAAAAGCAGTATAGCAGGATCGCACTCTATGATCGTCCCTATGCCGTGTAATGCGATGTCTGCCCACTGTAGCGCGCCGACCTTTCCGTACACCTTACGATCCATAAAACATCTATAAGGTGGTAGACAGCAGTACGTCGCTTACTCCTCCGGTTCATCTTGCAAATGGTCAAAGGCATCCAGCAACTGCGCCTGACGGGTGGCAGTCACCTGTTTTGACTCAAGGTAGAGCTCCAAAGCGCGGCGCGGGGTTGTCCCACCGCGCAGCTCATCCGCGACGGCAGCAAAGCGGCTACGCTGAATGCGCTCAGCCTCGATCACAACTGCCGCCACGTAGGACGCCCCAGCGGCCTCAACCGCCTCCCGCAGCGCTCGTTCGTCGAGCAGTGCTCGTTGCTCGGTCTTACATTCCACCAGCATCCGGACGACAGCACCGGCCACCTCACGCTTTTGGAGCGCATGCAATACGCGCTGCTGTGGATCGGGGTGATTGCGGACATCGACCTCAATGGTGACAAAGGGACGGGCGTGGACCTCGATAAAGCGCCAGGTGGTACGATCTTTGTGTAAGTCGACCATTACAAAGCCTTTTGGTTCGCGCTCTTCACCAAAGTCGATGCGTTCCAGGCTGCCTGGATAGACTGCCGGTGGGTTATCACCGACCAACTGGTGCTTGTGGATATGCCCTAGCGCGATGTAGTCTATACCCGGTTGTGCGACGACCGATCGTGGCAACACCAAATCATGGCCCAGCATAATTGAACGCTCGGCCCCATACGTTGCGCCACCGATGGTCCCATGAAAGGTCAGCATGGTTGGAATGTTAGCGTCAAGCGTCGGCATGATCTCCTCAAGCCACCGCTCAACGCGACTAATCATTTCAGTTTCGACCGCGCTCATCGGCAGGCCCTGCAGATCGTCCTTGGTTAGCAGCGACTGGCGGTTAAGCCAAGGCACGGTAACGATCTGAACCGGTCCGCCCTGCGTAGGAACAGTATAGGTGCGCAGACGGTCGGCAATAATGACATGAGCAATTTGGAGCGTGCCGAAAATCTCGACGGAGTGTGCTCGACCGCTGGCCGCCGGTACGTCATGGTTGCCCGTCAGGAGCACGAGCGGAATACCTGCTTCTGCAATCCGGCGTACACGACGCGCAAACTCGCGTTGATGCGTAGGATTAGGTTGGCGCGACTTATAAATGTCGCCGGCAATCAAGACAAGATCGACCGGTTCTGTAGCGAGGGCGTAGTCCAACACCTCGTCCAAGCGGTCGAGAAAGTCCACGAGCCGGCTATGCAGGCCGGTTGCCGGATCAATGCGACCATAATTTTCCATGCCGATATGGATATCGGCCACGTGCAGGATTTTAGGCATACAGCAGTTCAAGCTCCTTTTTTAGGATATGGCGACACATGTTGCGACGAGTATCGGAAACAAGTATAGTTGAAGTGGCAGCAAGGAGTAGATTATGCGCAGGGTAGCGATGTGGCGCCCCCCGCTTTGGATAGTGGCAGTCGTGATGTGCTTGATGCTCTCGGTCAGCACCGGGCTTGGCTATGTGCGCGGGCAAGAAACCCAAACTGGTAACTGCACCGAATCGAAAGAGATTTGCAGTCGGTTTGCTGACTTTTGGCGCGTTTGGCATCTAGCACAAGATCGCTTCGTTGATCCCACTGCGATCAAGCCAGACCAGATGATTACCGGGGCGATTAATGGCATGCTCGACTCGCTAGGCGATCAGGGCCATACACGTTACGAGACTGTCGAGCAAGTCAAGCGGGAACAAGAGCAACTGGCCGGTTCCTTCGAGGGCATTGGGGCCTATGTCGACATAGAAGGCGGTGTACCGACGATTGTATCACCCATTGAAGGATCTCCTGCCGAAGCTGCGGGTGTAAAGTCCGGTGATGTGATCGTCAAAGTCAATGGCAAGACCACCGAAGGACTGACGATTGCAGAGGTAGTAGCGGAGATTCGCGGTAAGCCAGGGACGCCTGTAACGATCACGATTCGCCATCTAGGTGAAGAGTTAACCAAGGATCTTACCATTACTCGCGCTGCCGTAACCATTCCCTCGACCTCATGGAGCATGTTACCTGACAAAGTCGCCTATGTTCGCTTAAACCAGTTTGCCAAAAATGCGACCCAAGCAATGCAGGATCGCGTCAACGAAGCGAAGCAAGCCGGAGCTCGCGCGATTATCTTAGATGTGCGAGACAACCCCGGTGGTTTATTGGATGAAGCGGTGGGGGTAACGAGCCTCTTCATTCCCAAAGGCCAGATCGTTCTACGTCAGGAGCAACGTAATGGTCCTGAGAAGCTAGAGCGAGCAATTAATGATCATCCCGAGCTCAAGCTGCCGATGGTGGTACTCATTAATGGTGGCTCAGCCTCCTCCTCCGAAATCTTTGCGGCGACGTTGCAAGAATATAGTCGCGCGACGGTGCTGGGGGTCCCGACCTTTGGTACCGGCACGGTCCTCAACTCGTCGCAGCTACCCGATGGCTCGGCCGTCTGGATTGGGGTTGGACAATGGCGTACACCGCAAGGCCGTTCGCTGCGGCGCGAAGGCGTCTCGCCCGACATCACGGTTGCCCTACCGGCTGGAGTGCGCGCACTTACACCCCGTGACATTAAAGGGATGTCGTCAGCCGATATCTTGAATACCAAAGACGTTCAACTCCAGCGGGCCATGAACCTTTTAGGAGTGAGTGCCAATCGCGGCGAGGGACCTTCGCCCTTTGTAGCCCGCTAGCCGAATGGGTGGAGAGGGGATGAGCATGGACGAGGTAGCACTCGATGTCGGCGCGGTCTTGGCACAGTTGCGGGCTGAGGTCCGAGCGGCACAGGGTCTGCAGGATGACAATTCGCGTCATCTGGCTTTGGGCGTCGATACTGTTGCTCTGGCCGAAAGCGTTGCCGAGGTTGAGGCTTTGCGCGCTGTGAGTGTGCACTGGCCGCTGACGTGGCATACCCCGCGCCAGCGAATCGAGGTTTTTGTGCAGCGCCTGGTCCGCCGGGCACTTCGCTTTTACCTCGAACCGATTGTGCAGCAGCAAAACAGCTATAATGCTGCGGTTGCTCGAGCGGTGAGCTTACTCTACCAGGCTCAACAAGCTTTGGCCAACGAAGTTGCGCGCCTGCAGGCCACAGCGGAAAGCGAGACGTTGCCAAATGAACCGCACTAGCATTTCCGTCGACGAGCTCATGGCGGAGGTGCGTACGATTACACAGAGCGGTTCAGCTGAGCCGTCTTTCCCATTATTGCAGTTCAGCGAACTAGAGCCTCAACTGCGCGAAACGAGCCGGGTCATTGGAAGCCCACCCTTGATCGGACGCACGATGTATGAACGATTGTGGACACTGATCAACCGAGCAGTACGACGTGGCGTGAGCGCGGCAGTCGATCCAGTCGTTGGGCAGCAAAATGAGTGGAACGCAGCCGTAGCTGATACTCTCATTGACCTAGCAGCACTAGCAGCCGCCCTGCAAGGAGAAACATCACGTCTCCAGGCTGCACGGCATGACCGCTAGCTCCAGGGAACCAGCGGTTCAAGCAGACGTTACGCCAGCCCTCGATATGCCGGTCACCATCGTCCTACCATGGTATGGTCCCGATACCGCCGGGGGAGCGGAAGCTCACGCCAGACAGCTAGTCCAGGCATTGCAGCAGGCGGGTGTTGAGGTCGAGGTATGGACGACGACAGCGCGGGACGCTCGTACACCGCTTGCACCCTATTATCCAGTAGGCTGGTCGACCGTGGATGGTATTCCCGTGCGGCGCTTTCCCGCAACCTGTGGGCATTTACCGCCACTTGTTCGCCGAGCACCCGCACGTTTTGGCTTAGACAAGTGCTCGATTCATGAATGGCACCTGCTTGAGTCGTTGGCAAGCAGTGATGAATTGCTTGCGACGCTTGAAGCCGAGCGGCTTAGCCGGCGTTGGGTCTTCTTTTTATATGCCTTTCCGACCACCTTTTTCGGCGCACAGTTGGCCGGCGACCACGCAGCGCTCATTCCTTGTCTGCATGATGAACCCTACGCGCGGTACATGACGACCCGCCACCTTTTGTGTAGCGTTCCGCTCATCATGGCTAACAGCCGGGCCGAAGTACAGCTTATCCAGCAAATCAGCGGGCGGCCCACAACTCGCTGCCCCATCGTCGGCGAAGGGATTGACCTGACCGCCCAAGGCGATGGGCTAGCCTTTCGCCGTGCCCACGGACTAGCAGGACCACTGCTGTTCTTCATGGGACGCCGAGATCATACCAAGAACTTCCCACTGCTCCTGGCCTACCTGGAGCGCCGCTGGGCGGAGCATGGCCCACAACCACAACTACTTGTCGCCGGTGCAGGGCAACTGCACGTTCCACCGGCCCTCCGTCCCTGGATTTATGACCTAGGCTTCGTGAGCGAGGCCGAAAAATACAGTGCTTATGCGGCGGCTGACATCTTTTGTATGCCGAGTGTACTTGAAAGCTATTCGCTGGTGGTCATGGAAGCATGGTTGCATGGGACCCCGGCATTGGTTCACGCCGATTGTGCCGTGACCGTCGATCATTGCCGACAGGCCAACGCGGGCTTATGGTTTCGCTCCTACCGAGAGTTTGACGCCTGTCTAGACCGGCTGCTTGATTCCCGAGTCGGCCCACGCCTCGGGCAGAATGGCCGTGACTTCGTGTTACGGGAGTGCCGCTGGGAGGACGTAGCGCACCGGTTTATCCACGCCCTCAATCCTTAGATCGGTGGCCAGGGCATTGATCGCCCACCACCGGGCGTAGGGAATTGAGGACGCTGGATCAGGCGATCGAGCCGGCGACGGAAGGCCACAATCTCCGGTTTATCGAGTAATTCAGTGAGCAAGCCCGGTAATGAATCGCCGGCATCTGCCGTGCGCTCCTTGAGGAGCTTCAAGTCAGCAACAAGCTGGTCGGGAATAGGTTGTCCGGCATATTCCCAAATCACGGTACGAAGCTTGGGATCGGCGTGAAAGGTGATGCCATGGTCGATGCCCCAAATTCGGCCATCGCTGCCAAGCAAAATATGACCACCCTTGCGGTCGGCGTTGTTGACCAGGATATCAAAGGCCGCTATGCGCTTAAACTCTTCATCATAATCGCCGCGCAAGGCAAAGTAATGGACCTCGGGATCATTCTCAATATAGAGCTGTAACGAGCCAATACCATGTGGCTCGGTATCACGTAGCACGGTTGGTGGCACAATATTCCAGCCTAATGCCGTACTTACTGCAAAAGCGGCGGCTTCGCGGCGGCACAGCGTACCACGGGGAAAGTCCCACAACGGCCGTTCCCCACGACGTGGCTTATAGATTGCCAAGGCGGAGACCGCCTCATCCTTGATCTCGGTTAGAAAGGTATAGTTTGATGAATCGGGCATGAGACCGGTCAATTCGAGTTCACCATGGGCTAGTAGCTCTAGTACCCGATCCACGGTTACGGCGGTGGGTTGTTCGTCCTCCATCCTGCTCCCTCGATTACAACCGCTTAACCCTCGACCGCCTCGACGCGATGACCGTTACGTTTCGGACAAAAATGCCCTTCCGGATTCATCGGTTCGCCACATTGTGGACAGCGGGGCCGGCCTTTGGTAACGGCTTCGTTGCCACGCTGTGCTAAGGCCCGGCCCTGCTCACGCCGGAAGGTGAGCCGTGCCGTTTCGAGACGCTCCGCTTCACCTTCGTTTGCTTCCTCATCGTCGCTTCTACCACCCAGCTCTTGCGCAATAATGATCAACAGATCACGCCCTTCGTCGTAGCCGAGACCAAGCTGGCCAACTCGGAAGGCTTCTTCAAGTGGCTCGCGCAGATCCATGTTCGCAAAGGCGATCATATCTTCTGAAGTACTCAGAAGCGGATTTTTTTCGGCAAGGCTTTCGAGTAGCTGTTCAACTGCATCAGCAAGTGCACCGACTTGCTCTTTCTCGACCACAAACGAGATTTGGCTGCGGCCACGACGAGCCTGCAGGTAAAATGTGCGCTGGCCAGGCTGTCCAACAGCACCAACCGTTATCTGGTCAACTGGATCAAAATCATAGGTAAACTCGGGCATATCTCCTCAAACTATCGTAGGGTGTACTGCCAGCCCAAATCAAGGTTGGGTCGCTTGCACACTCGGACCGTCTTCTCCAGCCGGCTTCGTTTCTTCTTTTTCAGGCTCCAACTTTAATGGGCCATCGTCGTTGATACGGAACACGTGTGGTCCATAGCGCGTCAGCATAATGCCGCTTACCGAAGCTGGATTTACGACGATCCGCTGAAACAAATCAAAATGTACACCTAAGTAGTGTGCCAGCGCAGCCTTAATTAAGTCAGCGTGCGATATGACGGCTACGATCTCGCGGGGGTGGTCTGCAGCAATAGCTTCAAGCTCGTTAACGATCCGTGCCTGCATATCCCGCATACCGTCGCCGCCGGGAAAACGCATGCCATTGGGATACAGTTGCACCACCCGCCACTGATCCAATTTACTCAACTCGTCAATGAGCTGACCGGTCCAGTCACCGTAATCGACTTCACTCAGCCCGTCACGGATCAGCACCGGCAGTGCTTTCACCCGTGCAAGGGGAACTGCTGTCTCCTGTGTGCGCTCCAAAGGACTACAATAAATTGCACTAATAGGCACATCACGTAGGCGTTCGGCCAGGGCCTCCGCCTGCAGTTTACCTTCATCGTTAAGATGGACACCCGGCAGCCGACCTGCCAGCTTCTTTTGCCCAACCATATCGTTGATACCATGGCGGATCAGCAGCAACTGCGTCATCCGGCGGAACTCCCTTCAGGTCACACAGCCTTAGTTGATCATATCACACTTTCGATTCAACCATAGGTTCAGTCCTACGCCGATACAGGAGTTATGCAACATCACGAATTGGGCAAACGTTGTGGTCGAGACCGGCTCCGACGCGTTGCTAGCAATGGAAAACCGAGGTAGTTGTATTCCGTTCCGCTCTGAACGTACAGGTTTAGCGCACGGGTTGCAAACTTTGCACCATTTGAACCATGTCGTCGCGCGTCACTTGGTCCCCAAACGCCTGGACATGATAGGTGTAGCCGCCTTCCTGCCACGTGACCCAGTACTGGGGGTTCAGCGATCCCGTGTACAGCTTGCCTGTTATCCCATGCACCATAATTGGTTCGCGTGAGCCGAGCGGACGGCCTTCCACAGGTCCTACACTCAGCTGGATGTGATTTTTCCCGAAGCCATAGGCAGGATTACCGCCCGGCATCACGTACATCAGCCCATAGCGTGCATCATTGCGGCGCACATAGCTTAGGAACGCGCCGGGTTCGAAGCCTTTCGGCAGATAGCTCGGGCGGTAGAGCGGCACATCGGCGGGCAGGGTCTTGCGGGCAATCGCCCACGCATCGCCCGGATTTGCCTGAATTTCGTTGCCAAGCAAGCCCAACAGCACCTTGAACGCCTCGGGGTTGTCCTCATGATACTCAAAACGGGCACGTTCGAAGATTTGCGCCATCACCCAATCGCCGTTAGCGTTGACGGTCGTAAAGGCGTCGGTCAGCGGCAGGCCGAAGAGTGCCAAGCTGCGATCATACGCGTTCAAGCGCCGGTCGTTCAGCCCATACTGAAGCCAGTAGGTTTTGAAGCTCGGTCGCTCACCGCCAGAGATATCCTGGTCACACACGAAGTGCTTTGTCTGCCGGAAAAAGAGACAGCCGTGGGCGGTTCCCATGTCTTCGCTCGGTCCTTGCGCTGTGTTGAGCAGCCAAGGGGTGCCCTGCTGAATAACGCGATCCGCGCCCAGCCGCCCGAGGAGCACATCATAGGGCGCGGCGTTCTCGGGATGGAGTTCAAAGCGGGCGCGCTCAAACCATTGCGTAAGGTACGTTTGGCCCGTGTCGCGGTTTTGCTCGTTCTGAGCGGGCGTGACCGGAAAGCCAAAGACGGGCAGGCCGCCATTTTGCCCCCAATATTGACGAAAGCGCCCGCTTATACACTGCCCTGTTTCCTTGAAACACATTGCGGATTCGGCATGAGCGCGTGAAATAGGTAGCAGTAGGGTGACGGCGAGACATACTGTTACTAAAAAGGGTAAATAGATAATGCGTCGCATACTTTCCTCTTCCACGTTCGTTGATAATACTGCCAGTATATGGAGTTCGATGGCAATACAAGCCGGGCCAGTATTCTGAACAGAAAGTAATGTTCCAACGCTATTTCAATTCCTTATCCAGCTGACAAGGCGTTCCCATTTCCGTTGAGCAGTAGCTGATCCGCCGATAGATATATTTATTGCCACCAACATCAGTCAGGATTAACGTCGGTGTAGCATTTCCAAATAGCCTTGTCGGCATATCCCAAGTGACTGTTACGGACGAGGTGGGGAAAATGAACTCGAGCTGGTACGGTGGTTGAGTCCTCGGTATTCCCCGCCATATTCCTTGGACCTGCCCATCAGCAACGACCACAGAGTCATATTCGTTGACATGGTGTAGTTGGAGGTCTAATGTATCTGGGAGATTTGCTTCACCCTGCACCATTTTCCACTGTCCAATAATTGGATGATGTGAATACGGACCTGTACAATTCGTGAGCAAGAGGCACACCACAACAACGATAAGGACCGTTATTTTTTTGAGGATGTGCATAGGTCTATTCTATCCTGTATGTGATACTTGAGCAGGACTGTATACGTAGGAGATGGGTAACCACTCCCCGAATAACGGAGTGGTTGCCGGCCTCTTGAGCGAGTGGATTGGCGGTGGGTGATCATGAGTAATCATACATACGCGCTACATTAGGCTTCGTAACGAGAAAGTCATCAAGTATTTCCTGGTACCAATTCATGTCTGTTGTTCCTTTCCCGTACGGATTTTGCGCGAGGTAGGTACTTGCGGGGTTGGCATGCAATTATAACATTTGGACTTACGCGGCGCGAGCTCAGGGCGACGGAGACATGAGAGCTTTGTTGTCATCTGCCTGTCACCCTCCTATTCTCGTTTGACTGCGCATGGTCGGGTATGATGCGTTTGTTCCAGTCAAGGAGTTTGAGCATGCGTCGTCTCTTTTGCATGGTTTTTGTCTTCGCCTTGCTGCTACCCTGGCATAGTGCCGCTGCGGCCCAACCGCAGTTACGAGCCTTCTGGGTAGACGCCTTTCATCCCGGTATTAAGTCGTCCGCTGAAACCGATCAGCTCATACATGATGCGCAACGAGCGGGGGCCAATACACTGATCGTCCAAGTACGGCGGCGGGGCGATAGCTACTATCGTGATTCGCTTGAGCCGATTGCCAACGATGTACAGGCCGGTTATGATCCGCTGGCCGATTTAATTGGCAAGGCGCATAGCCAAGGGCTGCGCGTACATGGCTGGGTGGCGAGCCTACCGGTGTGGATGGATGGCTACAACCAGCCTGATCCCAATCATGTTTGGTATAAGCATGGCTATAATGCTCCAGGCTCCGATAACTGGTTTACTCAAACTGATGCGGGGGCACGGGGCGATTGTGATGGTCCGGGTCATTGCGGCTATTTTCTCGATCCTGGCCATCCCGATGCCGCCGATTACACTGTCAATACCGTAGTACACCTCGTTAAGCAATATGACCTCGATGGTCTCCATCTCGATTACATTCGCTACCCTACGGAGCACTTCGGTTATAACCCCACCAGTGTGGCCCACTTCCAAGCAGATACAGGCCGGAGCGATATGCCGGCCTATACTGATGATCAATGGACCCAATGGCGACGCGACCAGGTCACGAAGCTCGTCAAGCGAATCTATCTCAGCATGCTGGCCGAGAAACCCGCTATGCAACTGAGTGTAGCGGCGATTACGTGGGGTGATGGTCCTACGGGAGGGGATTTCCATACCAGTGCGGCCTACCGCCGGACCCTGCAGGATTGGGATAGCTGGCTGAGCGACCATTACATTGACTGGGCGCTACCCATGAATTACGAAGCCGAGGCACGCTCGGATCAACGGGTATGGTATCGCGACTGGGTTGATTGGATTCACCAACATCATGGGGATGGGCGAGTTGGAATTGGAATCGGGGCATGGCTGAACACTGCTGACGGTAATATGGCTCAAATAAGCTATGCAAATGCTGCCGGTGGGCTGATGGGGACGGCCTTGTATTCCTACTCAATCCCGGCAAGTACCGACCGCAACGCTTTCCTTGACCAACTGCACAACCAGATGTGGAATAGTGGAGCGGCACCGCCAGTGCCACCTACGAAGGATCATCCCCAGATCGGCTACATCTTGGGGCAGATCATAGTGAATGGGAGGCCGCACGCAAATACGCAGATCCGTTTGAGTTCAGCGGGAGCAGCTGATATTTTTACGACCAGCGATGGCTCTGGCGTCTTTGGAGCGGTTGATTTGCGACCTGGGACGTGGACGGTGAGCAGCGACGGCATGACCGATCAACGTATCGGTGTTGCTGCAGGCAGCGTCACGCATGTTGTACTATCGCCCAGCAGTGCCACTGGTCTCGTCGCCGCCGCTCCTAATCCGGCCTTTGGAGCACTATGGAGTCGGACCGACCGTCCGGTAGCCCAGGGCGATACCAAGCGTTCCTGGCTGTGGGGACCGCAGGCCTATGCCACTGGGAGTGAAGCCTATGCCGAGGCACCTGGTGGTCAGCGGACCGTGCAATATTGGGATAAGTCACGTATGGAAGTAACTCAGCCGGGAGCCGACCCCAATGCCACGTGGTTCGTCACCAATGGGTTACTGGTTCGTGAGCTTGTAAGTGGCCAGATTCAGGTTGGCGACCACCAAACGATTCAGCACACGCCTTCAAACCAACCGATCGGTGGCAATGCCAACGATACTACTCTGGGCCCAAGTTACGACGATTTTACGGGCATCGCCTCGTTGAATAAGGATCATGTCAGTGACCGGGCCACCGGCTATCCGGTCATCGCGACAATCGACGCACAGGGCCATACGGGTAGCGATAAAGCACTGGAACACTATGGTATTAAGCAGCAACTCTATAGCGAGACGCTGGGCCATAACATTCCCAATGTCTTTAGCGACTACCTTGGCCAGTTACCACTCGATTGGATCTTTGTCATGGGCTACCCGATCAGTGAGCCCTTCTGGACCCACTACCGCGTCGGTGATCAGGTTCAGGATGTCATGATTCAACTTTTTGAGCGGCGAACATTGACCTATACACCCGCTAATCCAGACGGCTTCCTGGTCGAAATGGGCAATGTTGGCCAGCATTATTACCGCTGGCGCTATAACGACGCTCCCTGGGAGCGCTAACTTGTAGCCATCAAGAGTGCGGGCGGGTCCTCGATAGTGGGGCTCGCCCGCGCTTTGCGCTACAATGGCACTAACCCCGTAGGGAGCGGAGTCTGAATGTATGATGTGATTGTGGTGGGTGCTGGGCACAATGGTTTGACCTGCGCCTGTTACCTCCAGAAAGCCGGATTACGGGTGCTCGTTGTTGAGCGCAGACCGACCGTCGGTGGAGCTGTCTGTACCGAAACAATGTTCGGTGGCTACCGCATAGATGTGGGCTCGTCAGCGCATATTATGATCCACCTGACGCCCGTGGTACGCGAACTCGAATTAGAGCGTTGGGGACTCGAATACCTTGATATGGACCCCTTCGCCTTTTACCCATTGCCAGACGGTTCAGGGGCCATCGAATTTTGGCGCGATATTGAGCGGACCTGTGACTCGATCGCCCGGATTTCTCCGCGTGACGCCGTAGCCTACCGCCGCTTCGTGGACTTCTGGAGCGCGATCAACGAAGGAGTCTTCGCGGCGTTTCTGCGGCCACCAACGGCAGGGAACCTTGTGCGCGCGATGGCTGGTGGCCAATTTAATAAAGCTGATAATGCCGGTGGTTCGGTCGACACGCTCCGGCGCTTGTTTACCTCGTATGGGCAACTGATCAACGAAACCTTTGAAAGCGAGGCGATGCGGACGGCGCTGAGCTGGCTGGCTGCACAGTCAGGGCCGCCACCGGATGAAATTGGCACAGGCGATTTTGCCGGTTGGCATGCCATGTTGCACCGCAGTGGAGCGAAGCATCCACGTGGCGGCTCGGGTATGCTGACGCAGGCGATGCAGCGTTGCTTCGAGCATTACGGCGGCGAGGTGCGTGTGAATGCACCGGTGAAGCACATCCTGGTCAAACAGGGCAAGGTCAGTGGTATCGAACTCGAAAGCGGTGAGCAGCTGGCCGCAGCTACGGTGGTCTCAAATGCGCATGTTCAAACAACCCTGCTTAAGCTGATCAGGCCCGAAGATTTGCCACCGGGGTTGAGCCAACGCGTCGAGCAGGTGCGCGTCGGTAATGGCTTTGGGATGGTCATTCGTTGCGCCGCGGATGCTCTCCCCGACTATCTGGCGGCACCCTCGGGCGGTAACCCACATCCGAGTCATCATGGCTTACAACTGCTCTGCCCATCGCGCGACTATCTCGTGCGAGCCTATGACGACTACCGACGCGGTATGCCAGCACGTGAACCAGCGGCGATTGCTATGACCTTCTCGGCCATCGATGCAGACGTGGCACCGGCGGGCAAGCATACCTTGTTCGTCTGGGGCCAGTATCACCCCTATGAGTTGCGTGCTGAAACCGCAGGTACAACTGATTGGGACCGTCTTGCTGAGCACGAGGCAGATAAGCTGCTTGAAGTCGTCTACCGCTATGCACCGAATATGCGTGGGGCGATCACGGATCGCTACATTCAAACACCGCTTGATCTGGAACGCGAGTTCGGCCTGTTACGCGGTAATGTCATGCATATCGAGATGTCCTTCGACCAAATGTTTATTTTTCGGCCATTACCGGAGCTGTCGGGCTATAAAGTACCGCAGATCGCCGGCCTATATCTTACAGGGGCATCGACCCATCCGGGTGGCGGTGTCTTCGCTGCCTCCGGTTATAACACAGCCGGTGTCATTCTGCGCGACCTGCGACCCTCGCGTATCTGGCTGGGAGTAGCTGGCGCAGCCCTCGGTGCAGGTGCCGTCGCCGCCGCTTCCGCCTTACGCAAGCGGCGCTAGCAGCAGCGCAACGCCAGCAATTGACAGAACAGGAGCCATCGGGTACAACAAGTTGGGATCGAGCGCAGGGGCTTGCGATACACGCGCCTCTGTGCTTTTTAATGCAACGGAGAAGTACGTCATATGCGTTTGATTTTGGTTCGTCATGGTGAAAGTGAATGGAATCGTAGTAGCCGTTACCAAGGCCAAGCCGATGCGCCGCTATCCGATTTGGGAATACGACAGGCCGAAGCACTGGGCCAACGCCTTGCCTTAGAAAAGCTCGATGCCATTTACGCCAGTCCGTTACAACGAGCATTACGTACCGCTGAAGCTATTGCTCGTTTCCATCCCCATGTTCCCTTTACGCAAGATAAAGCGCTGTACGAAATCCATCATGGCGATTGGCAAGGGTTGCTCGCCAAAGAAGTCCGGGAGCAGTATCCCGAAGGACTAGACGAGTGGCGCATGTACCCAACCCGCTCTCAAATGCCAAATGGGGAAAGCTTTTCAAACATTCTTAAGCGCACGTTGAACTTTCGGGAGCGGATGCTCCAGTTGCATCTCAATGAAACGGTCCTGGTATCAACGCATGACGTTGTGATCAAAATCCTGATTGCGGACGCGCTAGGCATGCCCATGGATCGACTTAACCGTATTTGGGTAACGAACGCGTCGATCAGCGTCTTGGAATATGCAGACGCGCTGCCGTTCCTGGTATCGTTGGGCGAGGCATGTCACCTTGGCCAACTTGAGACGGTACGCGAAAAACAAGAGTCAATCTAGGGCTGCGTGCTATAATCCGAGGCAACGTTCGGGTTCAGACTCACACCATCCTGCCGATGGTCTGCGACCACGTCCGGCACGTGATTGCGCGGCACTGCTCATGCAACTGGGCATCAAGGTGAGCTAAAAAGGAGATCGAATGAAGCTTTCACCAGCGCGGGTCGAGCGACTCGCAGCAGAGATTGTTGACGTTCTCGCCGAGCAGGATGATGTGCGGCTTCAGGCCGACGATGCAAAGTTGCTGCATGGGGTTAGGGAGATTATGATCGATGAGCTTCAAGCTGAGGAACGTCTGGAGGCCGATGTTCGTGCCCTGCTTGATCAATATCGTAATGATATTGCGGCCGGACGGCTTGATTATAGCGAACTCTATCGTAAAACGAAGTCACGGCTCATGCGCGAGCGTAATATTATTTTGTGAAGCTGCAGCCACTAAGGCTGTGCCTCAACGATCACTGGATCGAAGTCGAGCTGCAGATTAGTAGCCGAGGTAAGGGATCGTTGGCCCCGCGCATCGAATTGCGCTCGTATTCCGAGGGGAGCTGGTACGGTTACAGGTGCATCACTGTTCGTCCATAGCACAGAATATGTGGTGCTCCCTTTACGGAACAGGTAGCCTTCACCACCCGGTACCGTGAGCGGGCCCATAAAGGATGCGCCGCGTAGTAGCGTACTCATGAGTATGATCGCTTGATAGGCAGGGCGAGGCGCTTGAGCTGCATCCAGCAGGCCTCCGGAGCGCCAGCCAGGACCGTTCAGGGTATACCACACGGCGCCTGCCAGCCCATGCGCCCAGGATCGAGTATAGAGCCGGATGGCATAGCTAGCCTGATCGGCAGCGAGACGATCGCTGGGGCAGGGCTGTGCGCCGGGATAGCACAATAGGCCACCCTCGTTCATGATGATTGGCTTCACTACTTGGTAGCGTTGAAGAACGCTCTGGAGAAAGTCAAGCTTTCCTAAAACAGTGCCACCACGATCTTGCCAGGTTGCCGAAGCAAGATCCCAATCTTGTCTGGTGGGACTCCAATAGCTATAGGCATGGTAGTTCACAAAGTCGAAAGCAGCATTTGCTCCGCTGCGCAAGATACCTTCCAGAAACTTGGCCGGTTGGCAGTCCTTACCCGTCGGCGGATGTGTCGGATCACAGTCGAGCAGCAAACCACCGATACCCACTTGGGCAGCGGGATCGGCTTGCTTGATCTTGGGATAGACGCGCTTGAGCATCTCACCGTAGGCACCGCCGCCATAGTAGGGATCGGCAGGATCACCCCAGCAACCGAAGAGCGAATCCCCCGCCACTAGGTTACTGCCAACATCGGGCTCGTTGCCTAACTCCCAGGTATGTACGTTGTATGGTGCCACACTATAGCGGCTGACCAGATCATGCATAAAGTCCGCAAAGGCATCAAGTGCTGCCGGCTTAATCGGGCCACAGGCAGAGCCGGTCACTTGCTGAGCCCAGGCAGGTGTGTTACGAACAATAACCAGCGGTGCCGCACCTGAATGGCCCAGCAGGGCCAGTTCATCTGTTGCAGCTTGGATGTTCGCCCAGTTACGCGCGCCGGGTGTCGCCTCCACGCTTGACCACATGATAGCGTTATAGCGCACCAGTTGAGGTTGGGCGTTGCGCAATTGTGCTGCAGTGGCCGCCGCCGCGCCCTGGTTGACTTCCACGCCAATGATCGAGGTGGTGGAAGGTGCAGCGGTGTGGCGCAACTCAGTACCCAGGAGGCCAAGCAGCACCTTGAATTCGTCGGGCTTGTCAGGATGCCACTCAAAACGTGCCCGTTCAAACCATTGCGTCACCACTGTTTCGCCGGCCTCGTTGAG
>JACDGP010000138.1 GCA_013821605.1 Herpetosiphonaceae bacterium | reverse complement strand
TATCGGTAATCCCCACGAGTTTACGATCCAGCAATTCGCTGAGTTGGTAAATCGGGAAACGGGCAATCGAGCCGGGATCGTGGTTAAACCACAACTCCGCATCAAAGACGACCCACAAACGCGCCAGCCAGATATCACCAAGGCGACCACAATCTTGCACTGGCGGCCAGAGGTCGAACTCGCGGAAGGTATTCGCCGCACAATCCCCTATTTTCGGGAGCAGCTCCGTAACCTCGGACAACTATCAGCGAGCGAATGAGGCAAATGGGGCTTGGACAAGGAGCGGGTACCAGCGCTCGCCAGATCGTCATAGCGGCAGGAGTTGCGCTCCTGCTGTTGGCGCTGTTACTGGCACTCTTACCACTGAAGCTTGCCCTGGCATTGGTCGGTGGACTGCTCTTCGTGGCCGTTACCGTTATCGAGCCAGCATGGGGACTGTATGGCGCGGTGCTATCGGTTCCAGTTCAAGACCTGGTGGTGCTGCCAGGAGGTCTCACGGTTACCCAAGTCGTCGTCGTCCTGGCAGCTGGCGCCTGGGCCTTGCGTGTGCTCGCCTTTCCAGATAAGACACTGGGGCTACGCTGGCAATGGATCTGGCTGGTCTGGTTAGGCTGGCAGCTCTTGACCGTTGTTTTTACCCCCTATAGCTTGGCGCAGGGGCTGCAACAATGGGCGCGCTGGGTCGCAGCTTGGTTGGCCTTTGTGCTGACCTTGGGGACGATTACCACGCCAAAACGTGCCTGGGGTCTGGTTGCGAGCCTGCTCATCGCCCCAACGGTGGCCGCGCTGGATGGAATGTGGCAGTTCGTGACGGCTTCCGGACCACCATCGTTCCTGATCATCGGTGGGCGTTTTGCCCGCGCCGCTGCAACCTTTGGTAAACCCAACCCCTTCGGCGGCTACATGAATATGATCTGGCCGCTTGCCGCTATGCTGACGCTCTACTTCCTGAGACACGCACGACGTAGTGGACAGTGGCAGCCGCGAATGTTGCTGCTGGGTACTCTCTGTGCAGGGACAACACTGGCTCTACTCGGCGGTCTCTTCGCCTCGTATTCACGCGGCGGTTGGATAGGAGCGATCATCGGCGTGTTTGGCATGGCACTGCTGACCGGCCGGCGTTCCGCCGTACTGGCACTAAGCGCGCTGCTGTTAGCACTGGTCATTGGTCTTGCTGGCAGCTTCTCCATCTTACCGGCGGTCGTCACTGATCGGCTAAGCAGCGTCACCGATTATATCCGCATCTTCGATGCTGGTGAAGAAACCGTCACTTCTGAGAACTTCGCAATTGTCGAGCGAATGGCCCAAATGCAGGCCGGCTGGCGCATGTGGCAATCGTCACCGCTGCTGGGTATCGGTCCTGGCAACTACAACAGCGCCTATCCTGACTTCTATGTCGGCCACTGGTCGGAGTCGCAAGGCCATGCGCATAACTACTATATCAATACCCTGGCCGAAAGCGGCGTACCGGGCTTGATCGTGTATCTAGGGCTGATTGGCACGATGTTTGCGCAGGGCTTGCGCTTACGCCGGATGAAGCGAGGGAGCGTGTGGAGCGCGATTGCGTTAGGAGGCTGTGGTATTATGCTGGCCGTAGCCGGTCATAATCTTTTCGAAAATCTACATGTATTGAATCTCGGCATTCCGCTTAGTGCTGTGTGGGGCTTGATGGTCGTCGGCCTACGCGAGACGGAATGGCGTTAGTTACATCCATAACAAGGTACCTTCATTTATGTCCGACATCTCACAGTTGACTACTGTCGACCCACTAATCGAGGGGCAAAGCTCCAACGAGAATGAGGTTGAGCAGAGCGGCTTTTCATTGCGTGAGTGGCTGTTTAAGCCGCGCACGCTGATCTCATTTCTATTGGCCCTCGCCATCATCGCCTTTGTGTTCAAAGGCACCAATATTAACGTGCGCGAAACCTGGGCGGAGATGAAGCAGGTCAAGCCGGGATTCTACCTGCTGGCCTTCATCTGTTTTTATGCGACGTTCCCTTTACGAGCACTACGCTGGCGAGTTATTCTGCGTAGCGCCAGCTTCCCCGTCGATGCAGCACGCCATTCGTGGGCTTCGCTCCCGGCATTGACCGAGTATATCGGCTTGTCGTGGTTCGCTAACTGCGTGGTCCCGGCCAAGCTGGGCGATGCATATCGGGGCTATTTGCTCAAGCATAATGGCAATGTTTCTTTTTCCCGCACCATCGGCACGATCGTGGCCGAGCGGCTGCTAGACATGACGGTGCTCTTTGCGCTGCTCGTAGGCTCGGGCTGGGTGGTCTTCGGCACACGTTTGCCACCGTCCGCACGCTTTATCTTTGTGCTCGGTGCTTTGCTCGTAGTAGCAATCATTGTGGGTCTGGCAGCCATGCGCTTTCTCAGCCCCTATATTCGCAAGCTGATTCCCGCGCGCTTCAGTGACCTCTACCAGCACTTTGAGGCGGGAACCTTGGAATCGCTCAAGCCGGGAGCCTTGCCGATCTTGCTGCCATTGACCGCATTGATCTGGCTCGGGGAGTCGCTACGCTTATTCTTCGTCGTGCAGGCACTTGGCAGCTTGCACCTGGCGCTCGCCTCGATTATCTTTATTGCCTTGACCTCATCGCTACTAACAACCATCCCGGCGACGCCCGGCGGCTTAGGATTGGTCGAAGGTGGGATTGCCGGCATCTTGAAATCGTCGCTCTTCGCCGTAAGCACGGGGTTGGCCGGGGCCGTCGTGGTACTGGATCGGGTCATTAACTACTGGAGCATCGTCATCTTTGGCTTTGTGCTCTATCTCTTTTCCAAGCGGAAGTAAGGAGCCCGGCCCCCCATGGAAGTGATACGGACGAAACTCGATGGCGTCGTGGTACTTAAGCCGCAGGTTTTCCCCGACGTGCGTGGTTTTTTCACCGAAAGCTATAACCAGCGTACGATGGATGAGCTGGGCATCAACACGGTCTTTGTGCAGGACAACCATTCGCGTTCGATCCGCCATACCTTGCGCGGCATGCACTACCAAGTGAACGGAGGCCAAGCCAAGCTGTTACGCTGTGCACAGGGTGAAATTTTTGACGTTGCAGTCGATCTGCGAGAGGGCTCGCCTACCTTTGGGCAATGGTTCGGACAAACGTTGTCGGCAGAAAACTTCTTGCAAATGTATGTTCCGGTCGGCTTTGCCCATGGCTTTTGTGTTTTGAGTGAGACAGCCGATCTCCTGTATAAATGCACCTCGTACTATTCGCCGAAGGATGAGCGTGGCTTGGCCTGGAACGACCCGACGGTTGGCATTACATGGCCCATCACCGAGCCAATTTTATCGGCGCGCGACCAACATCATCCACGCCTGGGTGAGGCTACGACCTTTCCGGTGGGACACGTTTAGGCTATCCAGCCCAGCATGATTATCGCCATCGACTATAATGCTGCCTTGCGCCAGATTGCGGGCATTGGGCGCTATACGCGCGAACTGGTGTATTCATTGCTGCTTGAAGACCCAGGGGATGAGGTCGTGTTGTTTTACGCAGCCCGTGACCTTGATCGCCAGGGATGGGGGATGGCAGGGCTAGCACAGCTATGGCAACAATTTCCAACCATCCGCCTCGTGCCATTACCATTCACCGAGCGCATCCTCACGATTTTGTGGCAACGGGCGCGAGTGCCACTGCCGATTGAGCGTTGGACCGGTCCAGTCGATATTGTTCATGCACCGGATTTCGTACTGCCACCGGTACACAACGCAGCGACGGTCGTGACTGTCCACGATTTGACCTTTCGGGTCCATCCCGAAACAGCCCATCCCCGGCTACGACGCTACCTTGAAGGCGCAGTACCCCAATCACTCAAACGGGCTACGACGATCATTGCCGTGTCCCAGAGCACAGCTACAGATTTGCAACGTTTGATGGGGATCGAGCCGGGAAAGATAACGGTGATCCCACATGGCATTAGCGCCCACTTTCGCCGCGTTATGGAGGCAGAGCAGCTCGAGCGGGTGCGCGATCACTATGCGTTACACGCACCCTTTTTCCTCCATGTTGGTACCATTGAGCCGCGCAAGAACCTGCTGCGCTTGATCGAAGCATTTCGGGAGCTGCACATGCCGCTCGGACAGCCGGCCCCAGAGCTCGTATTGGTAGGACGAACAGGCTGGCTCGCCGAGCCGATCCTTGCCGCCGTGCAGACTACGCCTGGGGTGCGCTTGCTAGGCCCGATACCGGACGTTGACCTACCGGTGCTGTACTCGCTGGCAACTGCGGTAGCCTATCCTTCCCTCTATGAAGGCTTCGGCTTTCCCGCACTCGAAGCACTGGCCTGCGGCACACCGGTGATCGTCGCCAACGCCTCAAGCCTGCCGGAGGTGGTCGGAGAGCTTGGACTGCTGGTTGAGCCGTATGATACAGTAGCGATTAGGCATGCTATGGAGCGAGTACTGAGCGAGCCGGGGGTGACAAGTACTGCTCGTATGCAAGGACCAGCGCATGTTGCTCACTTTACCTGGGAACGGGCGGCGCAACAGTTGCTTGCAGTGTACCGTGGCACTTTGGAGCATAAAGCCTAAGGTAGGCGTATACTCCACGGAGGTACGCATATTTTCTAGCGACCGGATATAAGCCATGCCAGCGATCGATCAATTTGGAAATGAAGTCATACAGGGCCGGAGCTATCGCTGGGGCCAAATTATCTCACAGGTGTTTCATCCGACGTTGAATGGGATTGCCGCATTTCTTGTGATTGGCCTCTGGGGGAAAACGGGGCTTGACCTGCAACATAGTTTGTGGTGGACTGTTCTAGCCATCATCGTCATGGTCACCCCAAGCATGATGTATTTTCGGTACCGTTTGCGGCGTGGCGACTTCTCGGATGATGATGTATCGCTCCGTGGGGAGCGCCATAAGCTGTACGGCGTAGCACTGGTGTCGATTCTCAGTGGTAGTGCAGTGCTAGCGGCACTGCATATTCCGCCTGCTTTCTTACGGTTAATTGGGGGTGGCGTAGCGATCCTGGTTACATGTGCGTTGGTCAACCTAGTGTGGAAGATCAGTGTCCATGCTGCTTCAGTCGGTATATTAGCAACCGTGCTAACCTTGTTCGGTGGTGGGGTAGGCGTGTGGTTTTGGCTGGTTGCGGGGATGGTTGGCTGGGCACGGCTGCGCACAGGCAACCATACTGTCTGGCAAGTAGTTGCAGGCTGGAGCGTCGCGATTGTTGGTGTACTCCTGGCCTTTCGCATTGGAGCGTAGGAGCATGTATGGCCTTTTTACGGAAACTATTTGGTGGCGGGCAGCAAGCAAGCAATGACGCCGGGTTGTACCTGTTCGTCAAATGCAACAACTGCGGGGCACCAGTACGGGTGCGGGTTAACCCAAGTAGCGAGTTAGCGGCCGATTACGGCGATACCGAGGCTGAAGGATATACCCTGACCAAAGAGATCATGGATGACCGCTGTTTCCGTGTGATGCGTGCGCAGCTGGCATTCGATAAAAATCGGCGCGAAACGGGACGCACCATTGAAGGTGGAACCTTTATTACGGCTGAAGAGTATGACGCGCTCAAAGCCCCACAGCCGTAAGCAGACCTGTTTATACTCACAGATCTAGCCTGCGGGCATAGCAATGTCTACCCCATGTGCAGAAAGCGATAGCCGGTCCCACGTTCAGTCTGGATGTAGTGCTGACCGTCCGGTATGGGCTCCAGCTTAGTCCGCAGATTCCGCATCCGCACCCAGAGCGACGCCTGCTCGCCCTCTTCGCCTAGACCCCACGCTTTGCGAAGCAAGGTTGCGGTAGGAACGATGCGACCCCGATTCTGCACCAGGATGAATAGGATACGCGCCTCGATGGGGGTAAGGGCGATCTGGGCTCCCGCTAAGGTCGCTACGCGATGACCAAAATCGATCGATAATCGTTCATCGATTACGACGCGCTCACCCGGATGCAAGCCGCCTTCGTAGGCCCTGACAAGCAGCCGGTTAAGGCGCGCCCGTAGCTCCGGGTAGCGAAAGGGCTTGGTCATATAATCATCAGCATAGTGTTCCAGCCCCAGCACAGTTGTTTCTAGATCGCTGTGTGAAGTTAGCATCATGATCGGAATCTCGACGGCTTTGCGCAGATGATCAGATACTTCAAAGCCACTCATGCCAGGCATATCGAGATCGAGGATCGCAAGATCAGGCCAGCGCTGCTCAACCTTTTGCAGAGCCATTGGCCCGTCGGCGGCAGTAACGACCTCAAAACCATCGCGTAGCAGACTCGACTCTAATGTACGCCGGACGATCATATCATCGTCTGCGACCAAGATTCGCCAGTTGGTCATAGATACTCCGGTTGCTTAAGTGGGAGGCAAAAGTGTAGTTGCGTCCCCGCACCGAGCTGTGATTCGGCCCAGATGCGACCTCCGTGCGCAGCGATAACTTGCTGGCAAAAGGTCAGTCCTAGACCACTCCCGCGTCGCATGCCCCGCGCCTCACCTTGAAAGAAGCGATCAAAGATTTTATCGAGTTGATGGGCCGGGATGCCGGCACCTGTGTCCCGTACCGTCACCCTTATGGTTAAGGTATCGCAAGCTGCTGTGAGGTACACTCCGCCGCGCAAGGTGTATTTAAGCGCATTGCCGACCAGATTCAGGAGCACACGGAGCAGCTTATCTAGATCACCTGGGACGCAGGGTACGGATGGCAAGTCATTGACAAGCTCAAGATTACGCTCGGCAGCTGCGCCCCGCAGGCTTGTCACAACCTCGGCCCCAATAGCCTGTAGATCGACCGCCGTAGGAACGAGCTCCATATGCCCCGACTCGGCTTTGTAGACATCCAGGATGTCATCGATCAGGCGCTCCTGGGTGGTGCAGGCCGTTTGGGCCAGTTCGATAAACAACCGGTCGTCATCGGTTTCAGCGCTTTCCCCAAGCATGTGCAAGCAGCCTAGGATCCCAGCTAGCGGCGCACGTAAATCATGGGTGAGCATATTCAAAAACTGTTCACGTCCGGCCTCTGCCTCCCGGAGGAGAGAGTAGAGCGAGGCATTGTGTAGGGCCGTGCTCATTTGTCCGGCGGCCGTCGTTAGCAGATCGAGTTGGGCGGGTGTGAAATGCTGCGGTGTTGGGTGCGACACCATCAGGACGCCCAACGTAACGTCCGCGTGTATAAGCGGCACCACCATCGCGGAACGCGGCGCCTGTGACAGATGCAACATCTTCATCCCGTGGTCATCGATTAGCATGTCTTCAATCAGCAGCGGTTGCCGTTCACGGAGCATGGGATCGTCGCAAGCTGCTTCGTCCGTGGGGCAGCGGCTGTTATCTATAACCGACGTTGTCACACCATGGCAAACGTGCGTGCGGTGCACCACGTGGCCTTTTGCGTCGAACATGATCAAGCTGCCTTGGGCGGCTTGCACCGCTTCAACGATTAACACCAGGGTAGCGCCGATGACCCGCTCGATATCGAGGGTACTCGTCAGCTGTTGCTGAATGCCATAGAGCAACTTGGTTTTGTTACGCTCCTCAACCAATGCATCCTGAGTTCGTTTGAGGCGTAAGAGCGCAGCGACTTTGGCGAGGAGCTCGCGCATTTGGACCGGTTTACTTAAAAAATCATCGGCACCGGCTTCCAAGCCGTCGATTTTATCATTGAGCTCATGCTGGGCGGTGACCAAAATAATGGGAATAAACGGGAGCGTAGGATCCTGCTTGATCGTTTTCGTAACCTCGCGACCACTTATGCCCGGCATCATTACATCAAGCAGGATCATATCTGGAGGTTGGCTATAGACCATCTGCAGCGCACTCGCCCCATCACGGGCTTGCACAACTGTGTAACCTTGCGACACGAGCCGCAGGGACAGAACCTCAAGGTTCAGCTGTTGATCGTCAACCACCAGGATGCGCGCAGAACTGCTCATGCTATCGTTTATCACCATTATCGCCAGTGTCAGTGAGATTGAGCTTACATTAGGTTTGCTGACAGAAAGTGTAACCGGCGACAACCGGGGGCGCTACGATCTCTGGTACGGTTTCACCCTCCCCATTCGGTATAACTGGGATATAGCGATTGGTTACGAAACGTCGAGGAGGGTCTGCTGGGTCCACTCGTCGGAATGCCAGATTGCGCTCGGCTTATCTCGCTCGGCGATTTGGAGTGGCAAACGGCCATGGCCGGCCATATCAAGATAGGAACGGATGTAGCGTAGCACGCCCTGCGGGTGATCATTGGCCCGCGCCGAAAGATGGGCAAGCCAAGCACCACGCAGGTGGCCACTTCCAGCGATAGTAGCAAGTAGTTCGGCGGCCTGCAGGTTGGAGAGATGGCCCCGGTCGCCCAAAATACGGTGCTTGGTTGACCAGGGATATGGAGAACTCAGGAGTCGTTCACGATCATGATTCGCCTCAACGATGACGAAATCGGCCAGCGCTAGGGCTTCGGCAACATGAAGTGGTGCATGGCCGAGATCGATAGCTAAGCCAATGCGGGTAGCCCCGTGGGCCAAGATGACACCCTGTGGATCGACGGCATCGTGCGAGACAGGAAAGCCCCAGAGATCAACGGTTGCGATGGTCGTACCGTCGGCATGGAGTGGACGGCATTCGACCCCATCAAGCTCGGCACCGAGGGCTCGTTGAGTGGCAGGGCTACAAACGACCGGGATCTGCCAGCGACGCGCCAGCGGACCGACACCCTGCGCATGGTCATGGTGCTCATGTGTTAGGACGATGGCAGCTAAACTGGCAGGCTCGACCGCATGACGGCGTAAAAGCCGCTCCAGAGTGCGTGCCGACAGTCCAGCTTCAAGCAGTAGAGGATACTGCTCGGTTTCGACCAGAAAGGCATTGCCACTCGAACCACTCGCCAGGGATGTCACACGAAGCATACACGGCAGTATACCAACTCCGGCACGCGGCGTGTGGCAGGGGCTTAGTCGCTGGCCTCGGCCATGACGGCGTCGTCCATGCTCATCTTGATATCGAGAAACATAACATCTTCGACGCGTACGACGGTCGTTTTATGCTTCAAGCCATTACGATCCTGCCAGGTATTGGTCAGCAAGCTGCCAGAGACACGCACACGGCTGCCTTTCTTCAAGTTCATCGTTACGGTTTCGGCCAGCTTATCGTGGGCTTCTACATCGGTCCACTCGGTTTCATACATCCAAGTGCCGTCTTCTTGCTGAATGGTGCGACGCTTGGTAGCGACACTGAACGAGGCAATCGCCATCCCATTGGTGGCGAAGCGCTCTTCAGGCTCGTCCCGAAGCCAACCAATCAACTCCACGGAATTAACCGTGCCTTTAATAGGATTCATGCACGTCTCCTCAAAAACAGGAAGTATCGCATGTGTTGCAATACGCACGCAAAGACGAGAAGGTTAACAAACCTTCCCGTCTCACATTTCCCACCCCTCTCCCTCACCCCCAACCCCTCTCCCAGTGCACGGGAGAGGGGAGAGAGACGGACATTGAGCTAGGCTGCTTGGCGCTGGTTACCAATGCGCGGGCGCAATTGGCGTGGTCGCTGCTGCCATTCGGTCAAAAGCTGACCGGCCTCGTCAAGACTGAGCTGGTCAAGTGAACTGTGCCCATAAGCAGCAGTGAGTTCAGCGCCCATGTCGATGCCACGGTCCTCGGCCAGTCGCTCCAGGGCCTTGACCTGACGCTGCGTGGCGCGCTCGACAAACGTTGGCAACGCCGGAGTCGCCTCCTCGGCTTCCTTTTCGGCCTCGCCCTTGGCCACCGGCGCATTGGTCCGGAGATCAAGCAGCCCTTTCAGATCATCGATCAGCTCGCTGGCCTCGCGCTTGGTCAGGGTCAAGATATCGAGCTTACGCTCGGCGGCGAACTGCTGCAGCTGCGCTCCATTCCAATGCAATTCGTTGACCAGGTAATCCATATACTGGCGCTGCTTGTCGCTGGCCGGTGCCTCGGGGTCACGAATTTGAATAGGTTGCGGGCTGCCAGCGGTTTGATCGCGCAGCATCCGCACTTGGGTATCGGCGGCGGCCCGTTGCGCCTGGTAGATGCGCTCGCCTAGGGCTACGGCAGCGGCGATCTCATCGTCGGTCGCGGTCGGCGGTAAGGTCACCGTTTCTTCAACCGTATAAAAGTCCTCGCCCACACGGATCGCAGCACGGAAGGTGCGGCTAATGCTGGTCGGTAGTTGTTCGATTTTCGCCATGATTTGTTTCCTCCATCACACCGGTATCTACTCGGGTTCGCTGATAAGCGAATCATACCAAAAGGTTGTGACAGATACGGTCACAAATTGAGGAGGTTTTCAACCAGTTTTTGAGGAGCTGGCGAAACTCTGTAGATGGCCTTGTACTCGGTCAACGGCCTGCCGGAATGTGTCGGGCACCGAGACCGAATGCTGTGCCGCATAGTCATACCAGACGAGCACGGTGCGGCCTTCGGCCATCAGTGCCTGATCGGTAAGCCGGTATAAGGCATATTCTACAGCAAGGCTTTTGGTTCCAATCACGCCGACACGCACGCCGATTTCAAGCTCATCACCGTAGAAGACCGGCTTGCGGTATTGCACGGTGTTTTCAGCAACAATCACCTGTAATTGATCGGGGCGATCCGCATCCAGGAGCTGCAACAGGTAGCGCACGCGGGCGTCTTCAAAGTAGCTCAAATAGGTGGCATTGTTGACATGGCCGAGGGCATCAATATCCCGAAAGGCGACGACGACCGGTTGAGTGAAGGGATAATCGGGTCGGACGGACATGCGCGTTGCTCCGTTGTACATGTTGGGAATTGTAGCATGTACACCATCCCCTACCTTCTCCGAGTAGTACAGCCAATGCTTAAACATGGTACATGTACCACTGCCTTGGTACAAATACGTTCAGTTTTGGTACAGGTGTCACGATTTCTGGTACAGACAAATCCAGCCTCCTTGGTACAAATGAGTTCAGTTTTGGTACACGTACCATGATTTTTGGTACAAACAAGTTCAGTTTTGGTACATGGTACTGGTACAGCTTGTTTGCCTTTTTGTTGTTACACATGGCCATCAAAGTTGAAGATGAAAGGGTCGGTCAGACAGTTCCATCAGCACGGGTAGTGTAGCACATGTGTTCGCTGCTTGCCAGGGAAATATTTAACGAAATGAAGACTCTTTTCGTTTGAAAGGATGGAGAATACACAGCTACCCCATCCTTTTGCTTACAGGCAGAAGAATCAGCGACGAATGAGCGGGACAAATACTTGATAGCCGAGCGGTGTACACGCACTGGTCATGGCTGTGATTGGTGTTGTCAGACTTGAATTGGCACTACTGTTCCGGGCATCGACTTGGTATGATGTCGCGGTTTTTTACTTTTGCATTTTCATGAATCGGAGGCTCGCTCCATCTGTTGTACGAATCCATGTCATATTAGTACCATCCGTACGAACTTCCCAGTTACCATTGATAGCCCCGAGAAATCCTACCATCTGCAGATTTATGTGATTGCTATCAGGGATTTCATAATAGCCGTCAAACGACCCAAGTACAGTGCTCCAATGCGCTTGCTTATCACCTGAAAATTCTACGACTTCATTATCGCCACCACGCCACCTTCCAACTAGTGTACTTTGTAAACCGCCGCAGCCCGTGAGTCCCACGAGGATAAGGAGAGCAATAATGATCATTAATGACGTTGGTCGGCTCCCTAGGCATTTGCACATTACGTCCTCCTGAATAGTTCGGCAATGTTAGATTTCACGTTGGTTCACCTTGGCGGTCTTGGACAATCCAGCGACTCCGTGTGGAGCGGAAATAGCCAACTAGATGTTTGACAGACAAACGCCGCTCTTGGCTCCGGCAAGGGCATCACGGCTTGCTACACCTCCCCGACATTTGCCTCCTGCAGTGCTTCCAAGCTGTTCACATCCAACTCGTCTGCCAATTCCGCACCCAGCCATACTGAGTTGCCTGAGCATCCCCTACTATGGCAGTTTGACACAGTAGGGGATGCTCAGGTCAGGTATTGATAAGATACTATTGCACTCGTTTCAACTGCATAAAGAGTTTGCCGGCTGAGGTAATTGGGACGAGCAAGAGAGGGAGCAGGAGCGGTATTACAGTCACTGCCCAAATCATGAGTGATATACCAAAGGTAAATATTGCGCAGATCGCGGCGACCCCGCCTGTGGCACCGACCACGAGGCAAACACCTACTAATGTTAAGAACCATTTTGCCATAAGGCCGATACCACCACTAACATCCCCTGCATACATTCGCCCAATGCCGAGCAAGCCAATAAAGCCGAGCAGTTCCAATCCCGCAGCCACGTAGGGATTAACAGGTCGGGTAGCTTGAGGTGCTGGGAACATGGCGTTTGCCCAGCCACTACTTCGGTTGTAAGAGCCTTTTGCCATGCCGTTTAGCCTGCTCCCAAATCCGGACTGAGAGATTGGACGCAGGGGTGGCGAATCTGGCGGTGGGACTACTGCTTGATTACGAGCAGCAGGGGGTGCCACTTTAGTCCCACAAGACGGACAGAATAGAGACTGCTCCCCTAGCCGGGCACCGCAAGATGGACATTGCATGATGTACCTCCGTTAATGATAAAGACTTATTCCAACGTCTGGATTTTCCATTCCCCGTTTTCTTGAACCAGCAGGTACTGTCGTCGCGAACGGCCTTCGCATGCTACTGTTATATGAATACTATTACCGACGATTTGCTGATCCTTAAAGATAGGACGCGGGCAAGTCTTTGTTTGAGTACCGACAACAACATTAGGTGACAAGGGGTTGTTCGCCTCGTGGGAAGATAAGGATGAAACTGTCGCAGGGTCACCTTGATTGACAGCACCGAGAAAGCGCAGCAGTGTGGCAGTAGGCCCGGCCGTGTTCTTGGACCCTACTGCTAGGAGTAGTGCTACGACAATGCCTAATGCAGTCAGTATTTCTGCCACGCCAAATTCCTTTTTTTGTATGAAAATGCGCCACGTAAGAAGCAGGATTAGTAGGACTGCTACGGCATAGAGCAGTGAGAGCGGAATGTGTAAATTCACGCTAGCTCCTTCATTCAATTTGCAGTTATGTACTAGTTAGCTTATACCTGCATCCTATTTAGCCTTTCACATGAGATAAAACAACATCTCCCTCTCTACCATCAATCACCAGCTGATCTTGCAGCATCCGCAGAAATAATATTTTCGTTCCCGACTCTGGGAGCACATTGGTTGCTTGGCCGACTTTGTATCCTTCAGCATTAACTGCGTTGTCTACATCCATATGAAGCCGATCACTTTCATATTTGTAGCGCCCTTTGACTGTGTCGTACGAATTGGGTGCCGCGGCAGGCCGAGCAATATACTCAAATGTCCCATCGTAGAAAAATTCGATCTCGATTTTCGCCTTTACCCAACCGGTCCTTTCATACCCTTCCCATTTGCCCACGAGTGGGTCAGTTGGAGAGGCAGCACTACTCGAAGGACTATTGCAACTCGATAGCAGTAGTCCACATGTAGCACAAACCAACAAAATAGTTAGTACACGATAAACGAGGTTCACCTTTAATACTCCTTGAACCCTACAGCCGTCCCTATATCTATAACTGCTGCGGCGAATTCCCATCAAGTCTTTTGACATCGCCTCACACTACGCGGGAGCAACCACTTGGTGGCGTCGAGTTGCCCTGATCGTCTTCAGCAACTCATCGTACGATAGCGACCGGTGTAAAACGGTGGCTGCTCCGGCGTCAATAGCACTGGCGTGACGATAGAAATCTGTTGTCCCCGTAAGGACCAGTATGGCAAGTTTCCGATGAGAGACGCGTAGGGCGCGGATCAGATCCACACCATCATCCTCCGGTAGTTCAATCTCGATAATCACCAGATCGACATCATGCTGTGTTGCCAGACGAAGCGCTTCGACGGCTGAATCAACGTCACCGATGACTTCCAAGTCGGGCTGTTGGGCAAGCAGGAAGGCTAGCGGTTGGCGAATGAACGTGAAGCCATCAATAAGGAGCAGGCGCATTAGCACTGCTCCTTCCCGCAGGGGTATTGCTCGAACACGCGCAACTCCCCGTCACATGAGTGATAGCCAGCATCTCTCCTCCGCGTCCTGTAGAGAAACTCACCGTGGATATCGGCGGTAATGCAAGTGCCTTTCTGTGAACACCGTCGCCACCAACTATACGTGATACAACTATCTATGTCACGGGGACTAATCAACCGTACACCTTTGCTATACTATGGGGACAGGTACTGACGAAGAGAGGAACGACGCATGGAGGTGGCAGCTATTCCGGATTTTGAGCCATGTATACATCGTTGGCTACGTGATTACCGGGAAGCGACTAAACAGACGAGAAAGACACTCGCTACTTACCTGGGGGTGACTGAGGCAATGATCAAGAAGGTTGAGATGGGCAAGCGGCGGCTAGGCAAGCAGCCCCTAGGCCGCCTTGTATCATTGCTTGGTCTTCCATCAGATCAGCAAGCCGCATTTATCGAGTTTGCCAGATCGTGCGCTTCGGTATGTGTCAAGCACTTTGAGACAGGTTTCCGTCGAGTTTAGGGACGATCTTGGAAGGTGTTCGGCGTCGTGGCTCCTTTCGACGAGAACGAAGGAATAAATGAATCGGGGGAACGGGACGGGTC
>JACDGP010000137.1 GCA_013821605.1 Herpetosiphonaceae bacterium | reverse complement strand
ACCTTGATGAACTGCTGCGGCAAGCTGACATTGTCTCGCTGCACGTGCCGTTGATCGATACAACGCGCAACTTGTTGAATGCTGATCGGCTCGCGCAAATGAAGCGCGGAGCATGGATTATTAATTGCGCGCGTGGCGGGATTGTGGACGAGGCAGCGCTCGCTGAAGCCTTACAGTCGGGCCAGATCGGGGGCGCCGGCCTTGATGTGTGGGCGAAAGAGCCGCCCAACGAGTCGCCGTTGATGAAAGCCCCAAACTTGATTGGCTTACCACATCTGGGGGCCTCGACCGAAGAGGCGCAGACGCTGACCGCCCTAGACGTGGCCGAAGGCGTTGTTGATGCCCTCGAAAATCGGACGCCACGCTTCGCGGTCAACGCGCCTTTCGTGGCACCGGAAGAATGGAAGATCGTCGCGCCGTATGTGGCGTTGGGCACCCTTTTGGCGAAATTGAGCAGCCAACTGGTGCATGAGCCAGCGCGCTCGTATGAGGTCGTGTATACCGGTGAGCTGGCAGAGCATACGACCGAGCCGATCCGGCTGTCGATCCTGGCGGCGCTGTTAGGGGGCGCCAGCGACGTGCGGGTCACGCCGGTCAATGCCGGGCTGCTGGCGCGGGAGCGGGGTTTGGCACTGAGCGAGCGTAAGGATGCTCAGACAGGCCGCTATGCGTCGCTGCTCCAGCTTAATGTGACGACGGCCGATGGCGTGGTTCATACCTTCGGCGGCACTGCGGTCAACGATGAGTCGCATATCGTCCAGGTCGAAGACTATCATCTTGACCTAGTGCCTTCGAAGTCGATGATCTTTACGGTCCACCGGGATCAGCCGGGCTTAATCGGTCGCGTCGGTACGCTGTTGGGTAAGCAGGATATCAATATTTCCTCGATGCACGTTGGTCGCCTCAACCCACGCGGTCAGGCCATGATGGTGCTTACCGTGGACGAGCCGGTGCCGCAGGCGGCGGTGGATGAGATTGAGGCACAGGCCGGCATTCAGCAGGCCTATAGAGTAGAACTGGACTGAGTTATTGATGCAGTATCCACGTCATCTGTATATTCATATTCCGTTTTGCCAACGGCGCTGCTCATACTGTGACTTTAATACGTATGCCAATATGGAGGACCGTATTGACGCGTATGTCGCTGCCCTGTGCACAGAACTGAAAGGGGTCGCTCAGACACTACCACCTATCACGTCTCAGTCCTCAGTTCACGCCAATGGAGCAGCTGCTCAGTCCTCCGCCCTCACCCGCGCCGATCTACGACCGACGATCTTTTTGGGTGGTGGGACACCAACGATGCTGTCGCTGCAACAGATGGAGCGAGTTTTGGCGGCTGCCAACGAGATCGTTCCGCTGCAGGATGCGGAGGTGACGACCGAGGCGAATCCCGGAACCGTGATCGACGAGGGGTACCTCCAGGGCTTACGCACACTCGGGATTAATCGTATTTCGTTTGGAGTGCAAAGCCTGCATGATCCAACCCTGCGGGTGCTGGGCCGCATCCATACGGCTGGGGAAGCACTGGCAACCTTTGAGCAGGCGCGCAGGGCGGGGTTTGATCGGATCAATTTGGACTTTATTTTTGGACTTCCAGGCCAAACGCTTGAGCAATGGCGTTGGACGCTTGATCGCGCGATGGAGATCGGAGCAGACCATTTTTCGCTGTATTCGCTCATTGTGGAAGAAGGAACTCCTTTGCACCAGCAGGTGACACGGGGATCGATTACGGTGCCGGATGATGATGTTTCAGCCGACATGTATGAGCTGGCGATGGAACGGCTGGCAGCCGGTGGCTATACGCAGTATGAGATTTCGAATTGGGCGCGAAATGATGCGGCGCAGGTTGATGGGCTCACGCTTCCCTCGCAAGCGTGCCAGCATAATGTGGCTTATTGGTTGAATGCTGATTATTTGGCATGTGGCGCGGGTGCGCATGGGCATGTTTACCCACGGCGTTGGCATGATATTCTCGGCGTTGATGCCTATATCAAGGCGATGGTGGAACGTGGTAGCGCGGTTGCCGAAATTATCGAGGTCACACCGGCCGATCTGTGGGGCGAGACGATGATGATGGGACTGCGCTTGAATGCCGGTGTGAGCTATGCTCATTTCGCCGACCGGTGTGGGCATGAGTTGCGCGATGTGTATGGCGTGGTGATCGATGGGTGTGTCCGCGAAGGGTTGATGGTGGCCGACGAGGTCGGTGTGCGGTTGACGGCGCGTGGGCGCATGGTCGGCAATCGAGTCTTTGCACGCTTTTTGGAGGATGTGCCTGCTTAGGAGCAGTGATGAACCGATGGTACAAGTAGGGCTTTGGGTGGTACATGTACCACGGGTTTGGTACAGTTGAACTCGATGATGGTACATAACCTCCCGAGCGATTTGGTACATTCACGTTCAGTTCTGGTACAGTTTGGTACATTTACGTTCAACTTTGGTACATGGTACTGATACACGTATTGTCGATGTTCTTTGGTACACATCCTTTCTGACGAGGTATGGTACCGGAGACCAAATCAGCAATACGTGGGAGGGATTATACCATAAATACTCGGAAAATGCAAACATATGTTCTGATAGAAGGCAACTGCTGACAATTTGTCAGAGGTTGCATCAATCTTTAGGAGTTGCAAAAATCCTTGACCCGAACTGTGGGTCGGGCTATACTATGTGACGGATAAGGGGATTCGATTGGCCGCGTAGCTCAATTTGCATAGAGCAAGGGACTCCTAAGCCCTAGGTTGCCGGTTGGATTCCGGCCGCGGTCACCAAACGCCGTTTTTTAGGGACGAGGCATGAATACCATGCCTCGTCCCTGCGTTCTTCCCCCTGTACCGGCTACTTTCATCATCCAGCATCTATTTTGTATGGATGTGTGAAGTCGCCGGTACGGGCACTGATGAGGAAGCTGATGGCAGTGTCACCTCATGAGCAGAAGGAGCAAGGTTGGCTCTCGTTCTCGTTGTCGTCATCGGCTGGTCGCGACTGAAGCTGCACACACCCCATGCGTGAGGACGCTGGTCAGGACGACGGACGAGCATGCGAGGTACCGGTCAGCCAGTTTTTTTGGCGAGGACAGACTGGCCGTCTTGACGCAGTGTCATGCCGGTGACGGTTCCCTCCCCCGAGCGCTCAAATGCCACTCGCGTGTTCAGCACGGTGGTGAAGAACTCAGTCTCTGACATGGGCATCAATCGCAGTGGTGCTTGCGCCGCTGCCCGCAGCCATAACCCGTCCTCGCGTTGCTCCACGATACACGCACCATCCTCCCGCAGCTCATACGTACCCACATACACTGCCAGCACCTCCGCGCCGAGCGATGCGCTGGCCGGCGTACTCTTGGTATAGCTCGGCCAGCCATAGGTCTGGCCGATCGCGCGCATGATCTCGGGCACCAGCGCCTGGCCCTGGTTGGAGTTGATCATCACCACGGCGCCCTGGCCCCCCTCGCAGGAGAAGGTTGCGTCCGAGATAAAGCCCTCGTTCCACCCGTTATGGCCAAACCAGCTGCTGCCACCCCCTTGGTGCAGGAAGAAGCCCAGACCCATCTCCGCGCCGGTCTGCGGCGTGAGCATCTGCTCCAGCGTCTCCTTCGTCAGGATGCCACCAGGCGCTCCGTGTCGGATCCGTTGCAGAGCCAGGCCAGCCTTCGCCAGGTCGGTCGGCGTCGTCCAAAGCCCCGCCGCCATCTCCGGATACACATGCCAGCCACCTGCTACCTGCTGATACTGCCAGGGGTGCGCCGTTGACGCCAGTGCCTCCCACTCCCTTGGCAGCGGCTGAGCATACGTGCTGTCGTGCATCTCCAAGGGATCGAGAATGAGCTCCCGCATGATCTGAGGAAAGGGTTTGCCCAATACGTCCACGACCAGCTGTTGCGCCACCGTGGTGCCACCACCCGAATAGCGGAACTGCGTGGCCGGAAGAATGTTGACCCGCACCGCAGCGGTATTGGCCGGCGGCTGGCCATCGAGGATCTGGGGGAGGGTGGGCAGGGCTTCATTGCGCAGGTAGCCGGGAAAACCGTGGACGCTGAGGCCCGCGCTATGACTCAGGATCTGACGCAGCGTGATCCGCGGTTGCCAGGACGCGTTCGCGGGAACGTGCCAGGTCGTGAGATACGTATTCACGTCGGCGTCCAGGTCCAGCTGCCCGTGCTGCACCAGACGCATGATGGCGAGCGCGAAGATGGGCTTGCTGATCGAGGCCGCCTGGAAGCGCGTGTGCTCATGAACTGGCTCACTCGTCCCCCAGGTCCGCACTCCAAAACCGCGCGCCCACATGAGCGTATCGTTGTCGATCACAGCAATGCTGACCCCGGGCGTCTTGTGATAGGTCATCCGCTCCGCGAGGTGGGATGGCGGACCGAACTGGTGCTCGAAGGCGGTCTCCGGCAGCAGGTGGCTGATGACGTGGTCGATCTGCTGTTCAGGTCCAGTCGGCATGGAAAGCTCCTTCCCCTTAGGATGGGCGGTACACCCGCGTGTTGTAGGTCGCTCGACTGATCCGATAGCATGGACCACTGAAGTTCACCAGTCAAACAGGCTGACTGATCCACATCGAGGTCAATGGCGCCAATGTCCGCTTAGCCGAAGAACAGCTATCCATCATTAACGGCTTACTCGCTTGGCCCAGAGACCCCGCAGTACTGAATATTTAGCGCATCCGCAAAAATACACTGGATGATGTAAGTAGCCGGTACGGCCATCGGGGCGCCGCACAGTGACACGACTGGCAGCCAGGTAGTTGTGGGGGATGACCTGCTCGATGAGTTGGTGGACGATCTGCATATGGGTCGCCGTGCCGCTATAGGTTTGGCCTGTGATCTCAAAACTGATCGGAATCGCCTCTTCGCTCACTGCTTCCTCCTATGGTTTCTCTGGATCTGCCTTGTGAAGTGAGTGTAGGCCGCTTTATGGGTAGCGTCAAGATGATGGGACGATAGCGCAACTCTGCTCTTGGTGCATCTCATGCTACTAAATACCGCCGGGCGAGTGGAACGCAGTCGTTACCACCTAGCCCGAGTGCTTCGGCCCTTATGACAAGCTAGCCGAACGTACCAGCGCCGGTACTTCCTGAGAAATGTGCTCTCCTCTGTAGATCGCGCGTGAAGGCGTGGATTGGTATTATGATGGACTGGGGGTAAAGGAGATACCGGCCCGGGTCACCACAAGTTTATAAAAAGGATGGGGCATGTGCAGCATGCCTCATCCTTCTTTGTTTAGGATAATGTGATGAAACGAGCAAGAAGACAGGATGAACATAGGTCGGCTGCAGCGGAGGGGCGATTACTCGCACGACCGGGGCAGCCACGAGCAGCAGCAGCGGTAGGGCTGCAACCGTTGGGGCTAGCGACGAGGCGCGATGGTTTTCTCCATGTTCCAAGCAGCTATGATGGGAACCATCCTATGCCGTTGGTGCTGATGCTGCACGGCGCAGGCGGGACTGCTCAGCACAGTCTGCCTTTGTTGCAGCAGTTGGCCGATCAAAGTGGCTTTATCCTCCTTGTGCCGGATTCGCGCGACGCAACGTGGGATGTGATCCGCAGCGCGTATGGCCCCGATATTGCCTTTATCGACGATGCGCTCGGGCAAACCTTCAGCCGCTATGTGATCGATCCGGCCCATATTGCGGTCGGTGGCTTTTCGGATGGGGCTTCGTACGCTCTCTCGGTTGGGATCACGAATGGTGATCTGTTCACGCACATTCTCGCCTTCTCGCCGGGCTTTATGGCACCGGCGTCACAAGCTGGAACGCCCCAGATTTATATTTCGCACGGGACGCACGATCAGGTGCTGCCAATCGACCGTTGCAGCCAGCGGATCGTTCCACAGTTGGAGCAGGCAGGGTATGTGGTGCGCTACCAGGAGTTCGATGGTCCCCATACGGTTCCGCCGCAGATCGCCCAGGAAGGCGTGGAGTGGTTTATGACGAAGCAAGGTTAGCCGACGCTGCCCTCACAGTTTGTATGACTACTTGGCCCTCTACTCTTACCGCAAGAGCAGAGGGCCAAGTAGCTAGATGAGTATCACTACTTCCGCATCACGGTAGCTAGCGAATCGTCACTGTACGTTTATTCGACGTACCGCCTCCGGGCGCAGGATTTGTGACGGTAACATTTGCTGTCCCCGATACAGCTATATCCGTAGACGGAATCGCTGCCGTCAATTTTGTCGAACTGACGAAGGTGGTTGGTCGGGCGGAGCCATTCCACTGTACGGTTGATGTACTCACGAAGTTCGTGCCGTACACCGTCAATGTGAAACTTGCTCCTCCGACGGTGCGAGATGTCGGGCTTATGGTGGTGATCGTGGGCACCGGATTGCCCCCCGTGATCTGGAAGGGCACTCCATTCGAGGTCCCACCGCCGGGGGTGGGATTGAGGACCGTTACCGTGGCGGTGCCTGCCGTAGCGATATCGGCAGCCGGAATCGTGGCCGTTAATTTTAGCTTGCCGACGAATTGTGTGGTTCGTGCAGAACCGTTCCACTGCACGATCGACCCATTCACAAAGTTGGTGCCGTTCACCGTCAACGTGAAGCTGGGACCGCCAGCACTGGCAGAAGCAGGATTAAGGGTTTTGATTGTGGGAATGGGGTTGGGGGGCGCGACCTGGAATGGTAGGCCGTTCGAGGTCCCGCCACCAGGGGAGGGATTTGTGACCGTCACAGTGGCGGTGCCAGCGGTAGCAATATCAGCCGCCGTAATCGAGGCCGTCAACTGCGTGTTGCTACCGAATTGGGTAGGTCGCGCAGATCCGTTCCACTGTACGGTTGATGTGCTCATGAAGTTGGTGCCGTTCACAGTCAGCGTAAAGCTAGCACCTCCGGGGACAGCAGAAGTAGGACTGATGGATGTGAGCGTGGGAACGGGGTTGCTAGCCACGATCGGGAACGATATCCCATTCGAGGTCCCGCCACCCGGTGCAGGATTTAGGACCGTCACAGTGGCGGTGCCTGCTGTAGCAATATCCGCAGCCGAAATCGTCGCTATTAATTTTAGTTTGCCGACGAATTGTGTAGGTCGTGCAGAACCGTTCCACTGCACAAGCGACCCACTCACAAAGTTCGTGCCATTCACAGTCAACGGAAAACTGGCACCGCCAGCGGTGGCAGAAGTAGGATTAAGGGTTTTGATTGTGGGTACGGGGTTGCTAGGCCCAACCTGGAAAGGTAGTCCGTTTGAGGGTCCACCACCGGGCGCAGGATTTGCGACAGTAACAGTGAATGTCCCAGCCGTAGCAATATCCTGAGCAGTAATCGCCGCAGTCAGTTGTGTGTTGTTGACAAAGTGTGTTGCTCGTGCGGAGCCGTTCCACTGCACGGTCGATGTACTTATGAAGTTAGTGCCATTTACCGTCAATGTAAAGCCAGGACCACCTACGACGGCAGCAGAGGGGCTGAGGCTCGTTAGCGTTGGTACGGGGTTATTGACAACCGCTTGCGTCACTTCTTCGACCGCAATCTCATTGATGTAGGCTCCGGTCGTTGCTCCGCTCATCAGAACGATGCCCGCCACTATACTCCCGTCAATATAGGCACTTGGCGGTATCGTTAGTGTTTTCAGGTATTGGGTCGAGTTAACGCCGTCGACCGCCGTCCCAGTATCGATGCCGTCAATCTGGACTTTCTCCGGGCGTGCTTGGCCCGATTGCTGCCAGAAGGTGAGTTCGAGTTGATACTGGCGGGTCGGGTCAAGGCCATCAAAGCGGTAGTGTAGGGTAGTGTCCGACTGGTTCACGCGTAGACTCTGGTAGGGTAAGGTTCCCCAAGCAGTGCTGGGTACGCCATCTACCCAGCCGAAAGCTGGCTGTCGTCCGACAGGGTTTCCGGTGTATTGTGGGTCGGTAGTCGTCGGTCCACCGGCATCAGCATAGCGGTAGCTCACGTCGGAGAGATTGATTGAGGCGACCACGGCACCGTCAATACCGGGAGCGTCGATGGTCACACTAATAGAACGATCAGCATAGAGCGCCGGATCAATCCGGAGTGACAAGCGATGAACCTGCCTATCGGCCAGATTTTCTGGACCATCGATCAGATTGCCACCGACCGAAATACTCTCTTGTCGCCCTGCACCATCACATTCGGCCAGAATGACGTCGAGGTGGTAGAAGTGCCCCGGCTCAAGGTTATCGAAGCGGTATCCCACATGACCACTTGGGTCTCGTCGCAGCGTCTGCTCCGGCGCAGCCCCACAATTGTCGGTGATATCCGCTATCCCCGTGTCAATGGACCCGTAGCCAGCAGTAGCCGTATAGGCCGTATCACTAGCCGTACCACTATCGATCTGGATCGGGCCACGGAAGCCGGCATATAGGTCGAGCCAAGTATCGTTGTTGGTCTCGTTGTATTCGTTGACCTGCTTATCGCGATCAGCACGAGCAAAGAGGCGGTAAGGACCTGCGGTGGAGGGGACGGTCCAGGGAATCGTCACGGTGGCATCACCGCCACCCGGTACGGATGGAATTGTTGGAGCCCCAATCAGTGTACCACCCGAATCGGGGTTGCCTTGATAGAGTGCGACGATTTGTGTTCCAGCTGTGGTCTGACCTGCGTTATGCACCGTCAAGGTAACCCCGACGGCTTCCCCGACGACCGGCTCGGGATCTGAAGGACTGATGTGGGAAATAGTCAGATCGGGACGAGTGCGCATCGTGATGGGGATGCTGGTAGAGTTGTTGGTCTCATCGAACTCGGTCACACGGTTAAACGGGTCGGCTGCAACTCGAACGTTGACGGTTCCGGTGAAGCCTAACGTATTCCATACGATACTGGCGCTGGCGGGTGTTGAACCACCTGCGACCGCGTTTTGTACTAGAGCACTCCCGATATAGGTCTCGGCCCCACCTTGGGGAGTGGCATAGAACGCTGCTGTGAACGGTCCGCTATCCTCACTACGCGGGTTATGAACCGTAGCAGTAACGGGGACCATGTCACTCTCCATCGGAGTGGTGCTGCCGAAGCTAATGTCTGTCGATGCAACGGTTAGATCTGAGTTGCCCGTCCGCGTCGCACCGAAGTTGGTGAGGAAGATATCGCCACCAGTGTTGAGGTTGACGCGAATGGGCACTGCAACTGTACCATCTGGGTCGGCGGTAGCCGATGCAAGATAGGTGTTGAGGGCTGTAGCCAAATTGCTGGTGGTTTGAGTAGATGGAATGGTAGGTGTTCCACTATACGTCCAATCGCATGCCCCATGATTGCCTACGTCCAAGCAAAGATTGAATGGATTTGCGTCGGCACGGCCTAAGATCACGTCGAGGGCGGCGTTGGTATATCGACCTTTGGGAAGCCGAACGTGGAAGATGTGGTCGCCAGAGGCGGTGTAATTGTAGTGTTGGCCGAACTGCATCCAATATGAGCGACCACCGGTAAACGACTCGGGGAGCGTGTACTCAACTGTGGTGTCATTCAACTTCTGCACAGCGAAGAAGTTGACTTGTTGGGTAGTAGCAGGAGGGTTGGTAGTACCAGAAAGGGTGCTAGCCTCGATTCGGATACGTCCATTACCACCATTACCTCCAGCGCCCGGTCCAATATACGCAGGCGCACCCGTCCCTCCAACTGCTGAAACTGTACCACTTCCAAGTGTTACTAATTGCCCTTCTAGCTTAATATATCCCCCACTCCCGCCGCCACCACCACCTCGACTGAAGGAGCCGTTTGCTCCGTTCGCCAAGACTGAGCCTGAAATTGTAAGCTGCCGTGCAACAATGTAGGTAGTACCACCACCGTTTCCACCATTTGACCAATAGTGCTTCGCCCAATCACCACCACCTTGTCCACCGCCACTGCCAAACTCTATGGTTGAGCCATCATTACCACCGTAAGCGTTACCGCCGCTACCGCCTGGATTCGCAGCATTTGTTCCATTTTGCCCTACAGTCCCATGACCACCTCCACCTCCTCCTGAATAATCAACCCGACCCGGACCAGTCTCATGAAATCCACCACCTCCCCCTCCGAAATAAGCGGTTTGAGCCCGGCTCCCTGATCCTGCGTATGAATTGCCTTGACTTCCCCAGTCAGTGTCAGCACTCCCCGATCCTCCCGCAAATCCTTGTCCACTAACGTCAATTACCCCGCCTGCTGCGATCGTGAGGTTGTTGCTGACTTTCAAAGGAAGCATTCCGCCCACGTTACCATCCCATGTGCGTACATTAAGGATGCCTCCAGCCGCTATAGTCAGATTTCGGAAATGAGGAACACGAAGTATTTCCGTGGAGTTGGCTCCGCCGGCCCAGTATTGCTTCGTTAGAGGTTGTGTCAAAACTACGTTACCCGGCGTTACATACGAAACTGTGCGGAAATCGTAGAAACCAGTACCCATTCCCTGCACCTGAACAATCAAAATTTCCTGGTTTGCCGCGAAAATTGAGTCGGCATTGGCGACAGAGAGGCTTGTTTCGCCGCTCGCTGCAGTAGTATTAGCCAGCGGTGCGCAGGCCATACGTGCATCATTACAGAAAGTAACCGTCTGCCCGTTCGCGATATTAAGATCACCGTCAACACCATCGCCAAAGGTGGAAGCTGGTAATGTACCTCCAACTAGCCCGCCCGGCAATGTAGACCCAGACCCTAACAATGTCTGTCGCCCACTGTCATAGACATAGAGCGGCTCAACCTCGGAAGGATCGGTGGTGATGCCATATGGGAAGTCCACGGTATCGTTCTGGTTATGATTGCCGGATACCCAGATAGACCGATCCCACGGTCGTACGTCGATGGGACGAGAAAGGGCGGGGTCGGTAAGTGTTTGAATGGTGCCGGTAACGTGAACCATTTGCGTTGGATGAGCTGGGTCGCTTGTGCGGACAGTAACTAATTGATCATAGCCGCCGACTGGTAGTGGGGACGTGTCGAGGGACAAGGTGTAGGTTGCGGAATCGGCAGGGACAAGATTACGGCTGCCAGTAGCAGAGAGTGTGAGGCCAGTTGGTCCGCTCACATAGGCTTGCAATTGTCCGAAGCCGGTATTGGCGAAGGTGACGTTGCGTTTGACGATGCTGCCTTGTGGCACACTGCCGAAGTTCCAGGCAGTATCGGTGCTGGCGATGGCGAGGGCTGGGCTGGGATCGGTCTGGAAGCTGGACAGCGGACGAGCGAGCGATTGAATAATATTGCCCTGCCAGTCGGTGACCAGCGCTAGGATGTTGTAGTCGTGAGTGGTCTGGTAGGTCTGGGTAAAGATGCTGGTGCTCCAGGCTACCGGCAGAATATTCGGCCCAGGCTGTAGCGTTTGGGTAAATACTTGACTCGCTTGTACTACCCCATCGTCCCGGATGTAATTCACAAACAGGTGCCCATCAACAATTGGGCGCGAGTCGGGCAGATTGAAGATGTAGTTGGTCGTGTTCGTGCCCGATGCGGTGAATGGTGCGGTCGTTCCGATGCTTAAGCTGAAAGGACTTAGCATTTGGTTCGCATAGGGAGCGAGATTGGTGTTGAGATCCGACACATCGACAGGTGAAAGGAAGCTATGATTGCCCTGCGGATCGTTATAGTTGATGACAACACCTGGTCGGCTTGGTGGATCAGTTTGTACTGTATAGGAGAAGGTATCTAGTGGCAATTGGGCGGTCGCGGTAAACGAGTCGCCAGCGACAATGCTACCAGAATAGAACCCGACCTGCACTCCCTGACTCACGGGCAAAGGTAACGGTGATTGATAGCCAGCAGGAATACTCAGCGTGCCCGTACTTGTCCCATCGCTCCAGTTAAGGGGTATTGCCTGAGTACTCCCGACTGCTCTGGTTGCCTGGGCGGTAAAGGTAAAGGTCTTATTGCTATTGCCGGAGTAGGCGCCGGTCGTGTAGGGCACAGCTGTGCTGTTACGCCAGTTGGTGAGGCCTGGGCCTCCGATCTGACTTCCGAGTACTACCTGACTTGCTGCATTCACACGACCACTGCCACCAATAGTATTGTCATTGATGCTGATGCTGTGGTCGGGAGCATACATCGTTGCTTGGATGCCATAAGCGTCATAACTGCCGCCGTTCAAAAAGGCTAGACGACTCGTGACGGTGTTTCCGGTGCGCGTGCTATTCATGACAGCAGTAAGGCCAGGGGTAGGATGAATAGTTGGGTCATTGATGGCTGGACAGGGTAACTGCCCGTTGCACATAATAGCAAGTTCGCTCCGGTCGGAATAGCCATCCCGATCACTGTCGACTTCATAGCGCATCAACAAGGCAGAGTTCGGTGCTGCTAATGTACCGCTAAAGGGTGTCGTGCCGTTCCCCAGGTTACTCATGTATACATTGAACCATCTATTGTCAGCTACTGGATGGGTTGTCCATGTTGGTGGATTGGTGGTGAATTTGGGCGTGGAAATGGATAGAACATTCCCGTTCGCATCGCGTTGTATGGGGAAGTAACGACCCATCACATCCAAGATGGTGTCGCCGTTAGATTCCGGCAGAATGTAGGTGTCGAGTGACGTATCGCTTGCGAGAGTACCATCGTCCATCAAGACGGTGACACCCGATGCTCGCGCATTTTGGAAAAAGACGTCATCTGCACCCAGACTATAGCTATCAACGACGACAGAAATAGGTCCGCCGAGATCAATCGTCTCCATTTGATTAAGCGAAAGAGCAATGCGACCAGTTATATAGGTATGTTGATCGCCCGGATAGATATTCGTCAGACTGACGAGGTTACAATTGCGATCGGGGGGCGGGTTATTCATCTGACAGGTAAACGCCGGATTGGGATCGTCTCCAAGGTAGACATTGAAGATCAAATCGCTCAACGACTGTGCTTTGTCAGTTCCTGTATTCGAGATACGATAACTGAAGGTTAAATCTGCTGCATGCGCGCTATTCTGCGCCCATCCATTTGTCCAGCCTGTTTGACTAGAGAATTGTTGTGATTGCGAGACCGTATTTTCTTGAAAATCAGTATGTGTTGTCGTCTTCGCGCCGCCCGTTGACGAACCGTGTGTGGAGGTTGTGGAAGGAACGAAAGGAGGTGCTGGATACTGGACTGGGTAATTTTGGTAGGAGGAGTAGGAGTTCGATTGTGGATTGTACTGGTATTGAGTTCCACCGAGAGTAGAATTGCGGTTTTGAGACGATATCGCCGATGAATCTGCATCAATGGCACCTTGGCTATCGGAACTCTTCGTGCCGCTAGGATTAAAACAGGCAGGTACTTTGGGGTCGATGCAGGCGACTGGTTGAGTACTCCCTGGATTGGCAGCTGGCTCTGCTGGAGTGGTTAGCAAGCCACCTACAGTCCCGACTGCTGCCGTAAACCCACCTAGTCCGGTGAATACTGCTGCACAGGCAATGAGATCTGCTCCTGCAGTAACGAAGGCTCCTGCTGCGCAAAGCCCTCCAATAATAAAGACAGTCGAACCACTGAAGACTAAGGCGTCAGTTACCGTATTGTTTGGCTTTACAGATCTATAAATATTAAAATGGGAAGGTATACTATGACTTGTGCCACTCGCACGAGAGGCTTTTCCTAAAGCAGTTGTAGTTGCCACTTCTTGCCAATTATTCCAGGTTGATGTATTTGCAACAGCATCGCTTACCCCACGAGTTTCCGAGGTACCGTAAGTTTTGGCGGTACCGGTAATGATCGTCGTATCCGCGTGAATTTCGGTGACCGTCTCCACCCGGAAACTCCCTGGAACTGCATCGACGTGAATCACGGGATAGGCAGCGACCATTGGATGATTACCCGGTGGTAACACCGTTGGCGGCATTGTTGCACCACTCTTGTCGAGCTTGAAAAGCTTGAGGCCATCACTATAGCGGTCGTTCGTAGTGCTCGGCTGATTGAGGTTGAGTCCTAACACACGTTCTGCGCCATCTGGCACCGAGTCGCCATCGGTGTCTGGACAGGCAAAGAGACGGTCAGGGTGATTAAAGTTAGTGGTCTGTGGTGGCCAGCCTTGGAAAGGTTGACCTAGACGATTATCCCCTTTGTCCGGACGGGTGACAAATTGCACCAAACGATTGACGTAATCGCCGTCGGTGTGATTGACATCGCCGCGCGTGTGCGCATCGTTGGGATCGGTACACCACCATTGCTCTTCGGTGTCGGTGAGGCCGTCACCATCAGAATCGATAGAGGAGAAGGCCGTCATCGCGGCTCGTTGTGTCGTTGTGAGGGCACGGAGGGCTTTGTGGAAATCTTCGACCTCTTTGGTCGTTGTACCGGCAAGGAGTGGGGCACGTAGTGCTTGGGCTTGGCTCAGGAGTGATTTCAAGCTCGCACCAAGCCAGGGATTGCTCTGGGGCTGGCTCGTTAATAAGAATGAGACTACATCGGTTCGGTGGGGACGGAAGCGAAGTCGGGCTAGTGTCGAAAGTTGGGCAATATCGACGACGACGACCGCCTGTTTCTTGTCTTCATGCAGAATAGTGATACCGAGCTTTATGAGCCGGTTATGATCGGCAGGACCTTGCAAATCAAGAATTGTCCGGTACAGCGGAACGTCTTGGACGTCTTGCTGCTTTGCGGTATGTGTCAAGTACTTTGAGACAGTGTTCCGTTGAGTTTAGGGACGATCTGTAGAGGTGCTGTGTGTCGCCTCTCCTTTCACAGGTACCGAGGGAATGAATGAATCGGGGGGA
>JACDGP010000136.1 GCA_013821605.1 Herpetosiphonaceae bacterium | reverse complement strand
CGGGCCTAACCCTCCTGTGTGGCGGTGAAGCCCTGTCAGTCGACTTGGCTCAGCAGTTACGCGCGGGCGGCGGTACCTTATGGAACGTGTACGGACCGACCGAAACCACGGTCTGGTCCACAACCGCAGCCATTGGTCAGTCGGATGGCAGGCTACCTATCGGTCGCCCCATCGCCAACATGGAGATGTATGTGCTGGACACGCAACTGCAAATAGTGCCGATAGGGGTGCTCGGTGAATTGTATATCGGGGGTGTTGGTCTGGCACGTGGCTACCGCAACCGTCCCGACCTGACCGCTGAGCGCTTCATGCCCCACCCGTTTAGCAGCGTGCCGGGGGCGCGGCTCTACCGTACAGGTGATCTGGTACGACGGCTGCCGGATGGCCAGCTTGAGTATCTGGGACGGCTTGACCACCAGGTGAAGCTGCGTGGCTTTCGCATCGAACTGGGCGAAATCGAAGCTGTGCTCGCCCGGCATCCTGCGGTCCACGCCTGTGTCGTAATGGCACGCGAAGACCGACCGGGTGATCAGCGGTTAGTTGCCTATATCGTGGTCCAGACGGGACAAGAGCCGCCAGCTATGGAGCAACTCCGTGCTTGGCTTCAGCCCACCTTGCCCGAGTATATGCTGCCCGCCGCCTTTGTCTTTCTTGAGCACCTGCCCCTCACACCCAACGGCAAAGTCGATCGCCGTGCCCTGCCGACACCGGCTGAAATCACCCGGTCTACAGCGTTTGTGGGCCCGCGCACCGCAGTCGAAGAGGTCCTGGCCGGGATCTGGTCGAACGTCCTAGACGTAGCACAGGTGGGCATGCACGACGACTTCTTCGACCTTGGTGGACATTCGCTCAAAGCTGCGCTCCTCAACTCACGGGTCCGCGAAATCTTTCGGGTCACGCTCCCGCTCCGCAGCTTATTTGAGGCGACAACCGTTGCCACACTCGCACAACTGATCTGTGCGCATGAAGCTCGTCCGGGCCAATCAGAAAAAATAGCGCAACTCTTCAAACGCATTCAAGGAACGTCAGCCGACGAGCGGCAGCTGCTGCTTGAGCAGAAACGGAGTGTGCATCAGAACCCATGACTAACAGCATGAATGATTTGGAACAACAACTTGCCAGCTTATCGGCCGAAAAGCGCAAGTTGTTAGAACTCCTGTTGCAAAAGCAGGCTACAGTCACTTTCTCCCCTAAGGCTGGAGCGCCGTTGCAGCGACTGAATGAGACTACAAGCTTGTCGCTCCAGCCAATTCCACGCGATGGTGTTCTGCCTCTGTCGTTCGCACAACAGCGCCTATGGATATTGGATCAGCTAGAGCCCGATCCGGCCACCTATACCATCCCGATGACGTTGCATTTGCAAGGGCAGTTGGATGGAGGCGCGCTAGACCAAAGCTTTACCGCATTGATCGCGCGCCACGAGGTCTTGCGCACCACCTTCCCCCTGATCGATGAGCAGCCGGTCCAACGCATTGCCCCACCCAACCTGTGTCTCATCACTCGGATTGACCTGCATGACCTGCCCGCAGCGGAGCGCTATGCTGAAGCCCTGCGCCTCGCGCAGAGCGCAGTACAGACCCCTTTCGACCTAGCTCAGGGCCCACTCTTTCGCGTCGCATTGTTCCGGCTCGCCCCAGATGATCATGTGTTGGTGCTGACACTGCACCATACGATCTCGGATGGCTGGTCCAACGGCATATTCGGACGCGAACTGGCGATACTGTATCGCGCCTTCCATCTCGGGGAGGTGCCTGTACTACCACCCTTGTCGATCCAGTACGCGGACTATGCTTACTGGCAACGCGCCTGGTTCCAAGGGGCTGTGCGCGACCAGCAAGTCGCCTACTGGCGCCAGCAGCTTGCAGATCTTCCCTTGTTTGAATTACCAGTAGACTACCCACGTCCGACAACGCGTGCCTTTCGCGCAGCTCGGAAAACATTAGCGCTTGACCGCCCTCTGTACATTGCACTAAAGATGCTTGGTCAGCAGACGGGCACAACGCTGTTTATGACCGGGCTAGCCGTATTTCAACTGCTGCTGCAACGCCTTACCGGACAGGATGATGTCGTTGTTGGTACACCAATCGCAGGCCGTATCCGGAAAGAGCTGGAGGGTTTGATCGGCTGCTTTCTGAACACGTTAGTCCTGCGCACCAATCTAGGAGGCAATCCTTCCTTCCGTGAACTCCTTGGGCGCGTGCAGACGATGACCTTGGATGCGTATAGCCACCAGGATCTCCCTTTCGAGCAGCTCATCGAGGCTCTGCAGCCTGATCGCGATCTCAGCCGTACTCCGCTCTTTCAGATCTTTTTCAACATGCTCAACTTTCCCCACCCGCCAACTGAGGCTGCCAAACTCCGGATCGAAGAGCTAACGCCGACCGAGACCAAGGCTAAATTCGATATCGAACTTTACGTTAAGGAACGACCCGAGGGCCTCCAGTTTGAATTGGTATACAACGCCGACCTATTTTCAGAAGCACGAATGGACCAACTACTGGAGCAACTGCATGCGCTCGTGGCACAGATCGTCTCCCAGCCGGATGCGCCGATCAACCGTTATTCATTAGTCACGCCTGAGGCACGGGAACTCCTACCCAATCCCCGCGCAGCCCTACCGCCGGCTGATTACGAACTCGTTCCCGTGATGTTTGAGCGTTGGGCTAAGCATATGCCGCAGCAGCAGGCGGTGTGTCAGGGTAGCCATGCCTGGAGCTATCATGAGCTCGACGAACGTAGTTCAAGCCTAGTGCAGTTGCTCAGAGCACGCGGTCTGCAGCGTGGTGACGTCGTAGCCATCTGTGGCCGGCGTAGCTTTGGGCTGATTGCAGGCATGCTAGCAGTGCTACGTAGCGGGGGCGTGCTACTGCCAATTGCCCAAAACCTGCCGTTCGAACGGCAGCAGTTGATGCTGCGCGAGGCAAGCGCGACGTATCTCTTGCACCTTACCGATGAGCAAGCGCCCGATCAGTTCGCCCCAAATATAACCTTGACCACGATCCACGTCGATCCAGCGACTGCCCGCGTCGATGCTGCAGCGAGCCTACTAGAGATTGGGCCGCTCCCTGAGCTTACGCCTGATGCGGCCGCCTATATCTTCTTTACCTCCGGCACGACGGGCGTTCCAAAAGGCGTGCTAGGGCAGCACAAAGGTCTTGCACATTTTCTCACATGGCAACGCACGAGCTTCGAGGTAGGACCACAGGACCGCGTCGGACAACTGACGGGGCTTTCGTTTGATGTCGTCCTACGGGACATCTTCTTGCCGCTCGTTAGTGGCGCAACGTTGTGTCTACCCGAGCATGACGATATCGAACTGGACGACATTCTGGCTTGGTTGGAGCGCGCGCATATTACGTTATTACACACTGTGCCATCGCTCGTCCAGAGCTGGCTCGGCCATGCTGCACCGGGGCTGTCACTCCACGCGCTGCGCTGCATCTTTTTCGCGGGTGAGCCCCTGAAGGAACCCCTCATCCGCCGCTGGCGTGATACCTTCCCCACTGCTGGCGAAATCGTTAATTTGTACGGTCCCACCGAGACGACATTAGCCAAATGCTGTTATCATGTGCAACATGACACGGTACTTGGTGTGCAACCTGTAGGCTGGCCACTGCCCAATACTCAGGCGCTTGTCCTAAGCCCGACACAGGAATTGTGTGGCATCGGCGAACCAGGTGAGATCGTGATCCGTACACCCTTCCGTACCCTTGGCTATATCAATCCATCTGCAAGCGATCAACCGCGCTTCGTTCCTAGCCCTTTCCGGAACGATCCACACGATGTGCTCTACTATACGGGAGATAGGGGACGTTATCGCGTTGATGGTGCGCTCGAAATCCTGGGCCGCCTTGACCAGCAAGTGAAGGTCCGCGGCGTACGGATCGACCCCGGTGAGATCGAAGTTGTGCTGAGCCAGCACCCGGCGGTACGCGAGGCCGTTGTCGTGGCACGTGAAGACGCTTCTGGCGACATCTCCTTGGTGAGCTATGTCGTCCCCCACGTGGGACAGATGCCAGGAGCGAGCACCTTGCGTGACTTCTTAGTGACGAAGCTGCCCCGCTCCATGGTGCCTAGCAGTGTTGTATTCCTCCAAGCCTTACCATTGCTCCCGAATGGGAAACTTAACCGCCGAGCGCTCCCGGTCCCCGAGCCAAACCAGCCTGATCCCAACGCCGTGTTCGTCGCCCCGCGCACAGCCGTCGAAGAGGTTCTGGCCGGGATCTGGTCGAACGTTCTGGGCGTTAGACCAGTGGGCATCCATGACGACTTCTTCGACCTTGGTGGACATTCGCTCAAAGCCGCGCTCCTCAACTCACGGGTCCGCGAAATCTTTCGGGTCACGCTCCCGCTCCGCAGCTTATTTGAGGCGACGACCATCGCCACACTGGCGCAGCTGATCCGTGCGCATGAAGCTCGTCCGGGCCAATCAGAAAAAATAGCGCAACTCTTCAAACGTATTCAAGGAACGTCAGCCGACGAGCGGCAGGCGCTACTTGAGCAGAAACGGGGGACGCAGCATACCCATGACTAACAAGATGACAGCTGTTCCCAGCCACGATCCCAACCGTCTGGCCGGTGCTAAGCCTCCCCCACTTGCACTACCTACCGATCGACCCCGTACCGAGGTGCGGTCTGCGACCGTCGCAACCGTTTCTTTCACCTTGTCTAACATGCTTACCGCGTCGCTGGAGCAGCTTGGACACCAAGAAAGTGTGTCGTTAGCCACAACCCTGCTTGCAGTGTTCCAGCTCTTGCTGTACCGCTACACGGGGCAAGAGCAGATCGTGATCGGCACGTGCATCGCCGCTGAAGGTGACCCAGCCACCACGGATGCTGGCTGGTGGTCACACCAGCTCGACCTCACCGGTAACCCACCGTTCAGGCAACTGCTCCGGCACGTTGACGCCGCAGCGAATGAACAAGCCGCGAGTGATGAACACGATCAGCAGTTTCAAGTACGGTTTGCGTATGGATTTGCCCCCACTAGCGTCTACATAGTCGAGGGGCAAAAGCCATCTCCGGCAGAGCTCATGCTCAGCCTCAGCGTGACCGGTGAAGGACTGCTTGGTCACTGTATGTACAGCACTGACCTGTTTAAGGCTTCAACCATCGCACGCTTCGTCGCCCATTGGCAAATGCTGCTCTCTGGAATCGCTAGCAACCCTGATACACCTGTGGCCAGCCTGCCGCTCCTCACGACTGCTGAGTACCAACAGATCCTGCGCGACTGGAACGCTACGGCCACTGCCTATCCTTACTCACCTTTTCTGCCCGAACTCGTCGCTCGTGTGGCCCACCAGCTGCCAGACAAGATTGCACTGGAGGGTGGGGGCGAACAGCTTACATATGGCGAGCTTGACCGGCGTGCGAATCAAGTGGCGCACTATCTCCGGCAGCTCGGGGTAACGCCTGAGACACACGTAGCGGTGTATATGTATCGTGCGCCCACGTTGGTTATTGGGCTCCTCGGTATCCTCAAAGCCGGCGCAGCGTACGTGCCCCTCGATCCAAACGATCCCCAGGAGCGTCTCCAATGGATGCTCGATGATGCGCGGGCACCGATCATCTTGACGGAACAAGCGCTGGCGTCACGGCTGTCTGCCTGTGGCGACCAAGTAGTTTGTTTGGACCGCGACTGGCCGCTCATCGCCGGGCAACCCACTACGGAGCTAGACAACCGCGTGACCGAGCAGCACCTCGCCTACGTCATCTATACCTCGGGTTCAACCGGTACGCCCAAAGGTGTGGCTGTGACGCATCACGGCTTGTTGAATCTCGTGCTCTGGCATCAGCAAGCCTTCGCCATCACGCCGCACGACCGTGCAACGCTGCTGGCAGGAAGCGGCTTCGACGCTGCTGTCTGGGAGCTTTGGCCGTATCTGGCTATGGGTGCGACCGTTGCCATCCCCCCCGATGAAATTCGCGCTGCCGCTCCACAACTTCGCGCCTGGCTGCTCGCCCAAGCCATCACGGTGAGCTTTCTTCCAACGCCCCTTGCCGAACAACTTCTGATGCTCGAGTGGCCGACGACATCGTCGTTACGCTTGGTGCTGACCGGCGGCGATAAGCTGCTCCAGTATCCACCGCCAACGCTGCCTTTTGCATTGATTAATAACTATGGGCCAACCGAGAACACGGTCGTAAGCACATCTGGATCCGTGCTTCCAACTCACGAGGCTGCTATGGCACCGTCGATTGGTCGACCGATTACGAACACGCAAGTGTATGTGTTGGACCATGAGCTCCAGCCGGTCCCGGTTGGCGTCCCCGGTGATCTCTACGTTAGCGGCCATGGACTGGCGCGCGGCTACCTCCATCATCCGGCGCTCACCGCCGAAAAATTCATCCCGAACCCGTTTAGTGATCATCCCGGCAGTCGGCTGTATCACACTGGCGATCTCGCCCGCTACCTCCCTTATGGGCAGATCGAGTTCCTGGGCCGCAGCGATCACCAGGTCAAAGTGCGCGGCTTCCGTATCGAACTGGGCGAGATCGAAGCCGTGCTCCATCACCATCCGGGGGTGCGTAGCGTTGTCGTGCTGGCAGTGGAGCACGCAGCCCCGGTCGTCGGGCCGGCAGACAAACGGTTGGTCGCCTACATTGTCGGGACGGAGGATGCTCCCAGCGCCGGAGAACTGCGAAGCTGGCTAAACGCACGCCTGCCCAGCTATATGCTCCCCGCAGTGTTTGTCTTTCTTGATGCGCTGCCGCTAACGTCCAATGGCAAAGTTGACCGGCGCGCTCTACCCATGCCCAGCCTGGCTGTCGAACCACGCGAACGCACGTTCATTGCACCACGTACCCCGCTTGAGGAAATTGTTGCAGGCTTTTGGAGCGACGTGCTGGGTGTCACTCCAGTGAGTATCGACGACAACTTCTTCGAGCTTGGCGGCCATTCACTGCTCGCAACTCAGGTTACATCGCGGATTAGCCAGGCGTTTCGACTGGCTTTGCCGGTACGTATCTTATTTGAAGCACCCACTGTTACCAGCCTGGCTCAGCAGATGATCGCCGCCGAAGTGAAGCCGGGCCAAACCACGAAGATCGCGGTCATCCTCCATCAGATCAAGCAAATGTCATCCGCAGAGCGGCAGCAAACGCTGCAGCACGTTAAAACGAAATGAGCTAACCCGTTATGACTACGGACAATTTTCAACCAAGTGCGGGGCTTTCGCACGAAGAGCTTGAACTGCTTGCCTACATGCTGGACGAAGAGGGGATCGAGGTGGCTGACAACCAAACGATCTTCCCACGCACGGAGCACGTCGACATCCCACTTTCTTTTGCCCAGGAGCGTCTGTGGTTCCTCGACCAGTGGGAACCGGGCAATACCGCCTATAATATTCCATTCGCCCTACGTCTGATCGGACGGCTCAATGTCCCGGCGTTACAGTACGCCTTCGATGCAATCATCGAACGTCATGAAGCACTCCGTACCACCTTCGTCGCCATTGATGGCCGGCCGATCCAAGTTATCACGCCGGCGTTCCACCTACCGCTGCCGGTGGTTGACCTTCAGCATCTTGAGCCCGAAGTGCGCGAGACCGAGACACAGCAGGCAGCCGTGGCTGCTGCCCAAATCAGCTTTGATCTGGCCCGCGGTCCTTTAATCCAGATCACACTGGTACGCCTCGCTGAACGTGAGCACATCTTCTTGTTGACCATGCACCATATCATCTCCGACGGCTGGTCGGTTGGCGTGCTACAGCGTGAGCTTGAGGCGTTGTATACCGCGTTCGACCGCGGCCAGCCCTCACCATTACCGGATCTCCCGATCCAATATGCCGACTTTGCCATCTGGCAGCGACAGTGGCTACAAGGCGACGTGCTCGACCAACAGCTGGGCTACTGGCAGAGGCAACTTGCTGAATTACCGGTCCTTGAGCTGCCGCTGGATCATCCCCGCCCGCCGGTCCAGTCCTATCGCGGTGCTCATCTGCCGCTTGAGTTCTCCCCCGTCTTGACAGAGGCGCTTGAGAACTTGAGCAAGCGCACAGGCACGACCTTGTTCATGATCTTGCTTGCAGCGTTTGATGTGCTGTTGCATCGTTATAGCGGTCAAGATGACATTGTCGTCGGCTCGCCGATCGCTAATCGTGACCTCGTTGAAGTCGAGCCGTTGATCGGTTTCTTTGTTAACACGTTGCTGCTCCGCGCCAGCTTGCGTGATAATCCACGCTTTGCTGAGCTGCTAGCACAAGTTCGTGAGACGACACTCGAGGCCTACGCGCACCAGAACGTGCCGTTCGAGCAATTGGTTGCGACGTTGCGCCCGCAGCGCGATCCGAGTCGCCCGCCCTTATTCCAAGTAATGTTCGTCCTCCAGAATGCGCCCGCAAGGAGCAGTGAGCTACCAGAGCTGCGCATGGTGCCTGCAAATGTCGACAGCGGTAGCGCCAAGTTTGACTTGCTGCTTAGCCTGACCAGCACGCCCAGCGGTTTACAGGGCATCCTGGAATACAGCACCGATCTATTCGAAGCTGACAAAATCAGGCGGATGAGCACACACTTGCAGTTATTGCTTGAACATTTTGTAGTCGATCCCGAGCAACGCATCATGGCAGTGCCACTCCTGACGACCGCAGAGTCCCAGCAACTGCTTGTGGAATGGAACGCGACAGTCGAACCACAGCTTCCAATTTCATGTGTGCACGCGATCTTCGCGGCCCAGGCGGCCCAGACACCCAACAACATCGCCGTTATGTGTGGCGAGCATCAGCTAACATACGCAGAACTGGACCGGCGTGCGAATCAACTCGCACATCATCTTCAAGAGTTGGGTGTTAGGCCTGATACGCCGGTTGCGTTATGTGCCGAGCGTTCGATAGAGCTGATTGTCGCGCTGCTCGCGATCCTAAAGGCGGGTGGAGCGTACGTGCCACTTGACCCTGCGCTACCATCTGAACGGTTAAAGTTTGTGCTGGATGACACGCAAGCACCCCTCGTCCTGACCGAGCAGCGCTTGGCTGGCCGGTTCACTATGGCACAGGCACGCGTCATATACCTTGACGTGGATAGTGAGGAGCTTGCAGATCAGCCAACGAGCAGCCCCGTGTGCAGTGTTATTGCCGAGCAGCTGGCCTACATCATCTACACCTCGGGTTCTACGGGTCGTCCGAAGGGCGTCATGATCACCCATGGGGCGCTTGCGAATTATCTTGCCGCTGTCCAAAATGTGTATGCGCTCACGCCCGCCGATCGCCTGCTCCAGTTCGCCTCGATCAGCTTCGATGCCAGTGTTGAAGAGATTTTCAATGCGCTCACGACTGGGGCGACGCTCGTGCTGCGCAGTGAGGGCATGATCGACACGGTGACGGCGTTCACACAGGCCTGCCAGGAGTGGGGCCTCACCGTCGTAAGCCTTCCGACCGCCTACTGGCATACCATTGCAGCTAGCCTGGCAACGCTGGATGTCGTACTACCCGAGACGCTGCGCCTCGTGATCATTGGCGGCGAGCGTGTGCTGCCGGAGCGTGTTGCTCAGTGGCAAGCACAATTCGGCGCAAGCATCCAATTAATGAACACGTACGGACCGACCGAAGCGACGATCGTGGCAACGATCTACGCAGTGCCCACGGCCGCAGAGCTTGACGGGAGCGAGGTACCGATTGGTCGGCCCATACGCGGGACGCGGGCCTATGTTCTTGACACGCGTGGACAGCCGACGCCGATTGGCATGCCTGGGGAGCTGTACCTAAGTGGTCCAAGCCTGGCGCGAGGCTACATGAACAGTCCCGTGCGCACTGGGGGAAAATTCGTTCCTGACGTATTCTCCGGTCGTCCTGGTGCTCGTTTGTACCGCACCGGCGATCTTGTCCGCTACCGGACTAATGGCAATCTTGAGTTTGTAGGCCGCACCGATGATCAGGTGAAAGTGCGCGGCTTTCGCATTGAACTGGGCGAGATCGCGAGCGTATTGTCGGAGCATCCGGCGGTTGGTGAGGTGGTGGTCACGGTGTGGCAGGCCGCGCCTGATGACCAGCGCCTCGTCGCCTACGTGGTGCCCACCGCTACCAAGCCTACATTGAGCGAACTGCGTACGTTTGCCCGTGATCGCCTGCCCGACTACATGCTCCCGGTCGCACTGGTCGTGCTTGGCGCCTTCCCACTCACGTCCAACGGCAAGCTTGATCGGTATGCCCTGCCGGCCCCTGACCTCAGTGCTGCTACCACGACCTTTATCGCTCCAAGCAACCCCGTGGAAGCACAGTTGGCAGAGGTGTGGTCGGGTGTGTTACACATCGAGCGCATCGGCATCAACGATAACTTTTTCGCGCTGGGTGGTCATTCGTTGCTGGCAACCCAGCTCGTCCAGCGCCTCCGCACAGCACTCAAGGTGGAGTTCCCGCTGCGCGCTTTGTTCGAGCATCCGACTATCGCCGCTCTCGCCGCGCACCTTGCCCCGCTCCACACCCTCACGCTTGAGCCATCGCTCCAGCCGGTCCCGCGCGATGGTGTGCTGCCGTTATCGTTCGCGCAACAACGCTTGTGGTTCTTTGACCAACTGGAGCCGGGCACGGCCACCTATACGATACCAGCAACACTGCGCTTGGAAGGGCAGTTGGACGACGCCGCGCTTGAGCACAGCTTTACCGCATTGGTCGCCCGTCACGAGGTTTTGCGCACCACCTTCCCGCTGGTCGATGGCCAACCCGTCCAGCACATTGCGCCGCCCGCACCCTGCCTCATCAGCCGCATTGATCTGCAAGCGTTTCCAGCGGAGCAACGTGAGGCCGAAGCCCACCGCCTGGCACAGGTGGAGATCCAACGCCCCTTCGACTTAGTGCAAGGGCCGCTCCTGCGCGTCACCCTGCTCCGGCTCGCTCCCGACGACCATGTGTTGGTACTCGCCATGCACCATAGTATCTCTGATGGCTGGTCTACCGGCATCCTCGTACGCGATCTGGCCACCTGCTACCTCGCATTCCACCATGGGCAAGTACCTGAGCTGCCACCTTTGCCGATCCAGTATGCCGATTACGCCGTCTGGCAACGGGGCTGGCTCACGGGGACGGTGCGTGACCAGCAACTCGCCTACTGGCAACAGCAGTTGCGCGGACCGCTGCCCGTGCTCGACCTGCCCACCGACCATCCTCGCCCAGCCATCCAGACTTTCCACGGCGCGACCATCAGCCTGATCCTGCCCCCGGCCCTTGCCGCCGCCCTTACCCAGCTAAGCCAGCATACAGGAGCGACCCTGTTCATGACCTTGTTGGCGGCCTTCCAGACCTTGCTCTACCGCTATACCGGTCAAACCGATCTGCTCGTTGGCTCGCCGATTGCCGGTCGCACCCGCGCTGAAACCGAAGGCTTGATCGGCTTTTTCGTCAACACGCTCGTGCTGCGCACCGACCTTGGCGGCAATCCGTCCTTCCGCGAACTGCTGGCCCGCACCCGTGACACTGCCCTCCAAGCGTACGACCATCAAGACCTACCCTTCGAAATGGTGGTTGAGGCCGTCCAGCCTGAGCGTGACCTCAGCCGCTCGCCGCTCTTCCAGGTCATGGTTGTCTTCCAGAACCTGCCACCAACCACGCTGAACTTGCCCGACCTCCAGCTTACGCAGCTTGCCGTCGTCCCGCCCATCGCGAAGTTTGACCTGACACTGACCCTCACGGAAAATCGGGAGGGACTGGGAGCACACCTCGAATACAACACGGAGCTGTTTGAGGCTGCGACCATGGAGCGTCTGCTCACGCACTTCCACACGCTCCTCGATGGCATTGTGGCCGACCCGGACCAGCGGCTCGCCACCCTGCCCCTCCTCCCGCAGGCCCAGTGGGAGCAGGTCGTCCATAGCTGGAACGACACTGCTGTCCCGTATCCGCCAGCCTTCATTCACCGGCTGTTCGAGCAGCAGGTCGAGCAGACACCCGACGCCGTGGCGCTGGTCTTCGAGACGCAGCAGCTGAGCTACCGTGACCTCAACACTCGTGCGAACCAGCTTGCCCATTATCTGCAGGCATGTGGCGTTGGCCCCGAGGTCCGCGTCGGCATCTGCATGCAGCGCTCCTGCGACTTGGTCGTTGGCTTACTGGCGATCCTCAAAGCTGGGGGTGCCTATGTGCCGCTTGACCCCAGCTATCCCGCCGAGCGCCTCGCCTATATGCTCACCGACAGCCACGTCCTACTGGTGCTGACCCAGACACAGATCGTTACAGCCGTTGCAACCTATACGGTACCGGTCGTGTGTGTGGACGCCGAGCAGGTCGCGCTCGCAGCCTCCCTAGCCACTAACCCGACCGCACTCCTCGCACCTGACAACCTAGCCTATGTCATCTATACCTCGGGCTCGACCGGTCAACCCAAAGGGGCGATGAACACGCATGCCGCCATCAGCAATCGGCTGCAATGGATGCAAGCAGCCTATCACATCGACGCCACTGACCGCGTACTGCAAAAAACGCCGTGCAGCTTCGACGTGTCGGTCTGGGAATTCTTCTGGCCGTTGATGACGGGAGCCTGTCTCGTGGTTGCCAAGCCAGAGGGCCACAAAGATAGTGCCTACCTCGTTGACCTGATCCAAGCAGAGGAGCTGACGACGATCCACTTCGTGCCCTCGATGCTCCAGGCATTTTTAGACGAGCCACAGGTATCACGTTGCCGCTCGCTCCGGCGCGTGATCTGTAGTGGCGAGGCCTTATCGCTTGAGGTGCAGAACCGCTGCTTACAGCAACTGCCCTACGCTGCGCTCCACAACCTGTACGGCCCGACCGAAGCGGCAGTCGACGTCAGCGTTTGGACTTGTCGGGGGGACAGCAAGTACCATAGCGTGCCGATCGGTCGGCCGATCGCCAATACGCAGCTCTATGTACTAGACCAGCAGCTCCAACCGGCACCGATTGGGATACCGGGTGAACTGTACATCGCGGGCTACAATGTGGGGCGTGGCTATCTTGAGCGCCCGGCGATGACCGCCGAACGCTTCGTGCCGCATCCTTGGAGTTCTGCGCCCGGAGCACGGATGTATCGCACGGGTGACCTCGCACGCTGGCTGCCGGACGGCATGATCGAGTACCTGGGACGGCTTGACCATCAAGTGAAGCTGCGTGGTTTCCGCATCGAACTGGGCGAGATCGAAGCGGTGCTCGCCCGGCATCCTGCAGTCCACACCTGTGTAGTCATGGCGCGCGAAGACCACCCGGGCGATCAGCGGTTGGTCGCCTATGTCGTGGCCCAAGCTGGGCAGAGCTTGATCGACGAGCAGGCTCTGCGCGACTGGCTCCAAGCCACTCTACCCGAGTATATGCTGCCCAGTGCCTTTGTGGTGCTTGACCAACTGCCCCTCACGCCCAACGGCAAGCTTGATCGCCGTGCCTTACCGCCTCCGGCTCTAGGGGAAGCCGGGACTGCTTTCGTTGCCCCACGCACCCCGCTTGAGGCACGCTTGGTCGACATCTGGAGTGAGGTTTTAAACCATAGACCACGTAGCGTGAAAGACAATTTCTTTGCGCTAGGTGGTCATTCGCTGCTGGCCACCCGCCTGGTCACCCGGCTCCGTGACCAGTTACAGATCGAACTCCCGCTGCGTAGCCTGTTCGAGCATCCCACCATTGCTGACCTTGCAACCTATCTGCAGTTAGCGCAGCCCGCGCTAGCCACCTCAGCCCCCCCTGAACCGAATGAGCAGACGGCGTTGCTGCTCCAGCCGAGGTCCGATGACGGGATGGCACCGTTATCGTTCGCACAACAGCGTTTGTGGTTTTTGGATCAACTGGATCCCAATACTGCTGCCTATACGATACCAGCAACCCTGCGCTTGGAAGGGCAGCTGGATGAAGCTGCGTTAGAGCACAGCTTCAGTGCGCTCGTCGCCCGCCACGCGGTCTTACGCACGACCTTCCCGCTGGTCGATGAGCAGCCCGTACAACACATCGCTCCGCCTGCACCTTGCTCCATCGCCCGCACCGACCTCCAGCACCTACCTCAAACGGAGCGCTATGCCGAAGCCCTGAAGCGGGCGCAGGTCGAACTCCAAAGGCCCTTTGACTTAGCCCACGGCCCGCTCCTGCGCGTGACCTTGCTGCGGCTGGCCCCTGACGACCATGTGTTGGTGCTCGCCATGCACCACAGCATCTCGGATGGCTGGTCCACCGGCATCCTGGTACGCGAACTCGTGGCGCTGTATCACGCCTTCTCTTCCCACCAGCAGCCCACACTGCCACCGCTGCCGATCCAGTACGCCGATTACGCCGTCTGGCAACGCGGCTGGCTCACGGGCGCGGTCCGCGACAAGCAACTCGCCTACTGGCAGCAGCAGTTGCACGGACCGCTGCCCGTGCTCGATCTGCCTACCGATCATCCTCGCCCACCCATCCAGACCTTCCGTGGGTCGCAAGCGAGTTTGACCCTGCCCCCGGCTCTCGTCACCGCCCTTACCCAGCTCAGTCGGCAGACAGAAGCTACATTGTTCATGACGTTGTTAGCAGCCTTTCAGACGTTGTTGTATCGCTATACCGGCCAAACCGACCTGCTCATTGGCTCGCCGATTGCCGGTCGCACCCGTGCTGAAACCGAAGGCTTGATCGGCTTTTTCGTCAACACGCTCGTACTGCGCACCGACCTCAGTGGCAATCCGTCCTTCCGTGACCTGC
>JACDGP010000135.1 GCA_013821605.1 Herpetosiphonaceae bacterium | reverse complement strand
CCCCAATGCCAGCGCCATTATAACACTGTGTCGCCCTGCCCGGCGGCTACCACTCGGCCTCGTGTACCGGCACGCGGAGCTGGCGGATGAAGCTTTCCGTCGCAGCAACGACCGCCCCGGCCTCGCAATCCTGGAGCATTTCATGGCCCGAGCGCTCGAACCAGTGCAACTCCTTGCGCTGCGAGCCAGCCTCATCATAGATCGTTTGCGCCGAGCTTGGTTTGATCACCCGATCCCGTTTGCTATGCAGCACCAATAAGGGCGCCTTGACCTGCGGCAGCAAGGTACGCACCATCGCGGTATAGCGGTAGAGCGAGACGAAGGTAGCGGTAGGAAAGTGCGGATAATTGGTTGAGGAAGCGGCCAGTTGTTGATCGGCAAACGCCTTACGGGCATCGATCTTGGACATTGGGACCAAGCGTGCCAGGGCCGGTGAAAAACGCGCCAGCGGATCAACAAAACGTAGCGCCGCAGCAATCGTCACGATACCGCCGACCCGCGTCGGCTGTTCGGCGGCGAGTTGCAGCGCCAGCAAGCCGCCCATCGACAGCCCACACACCACCACCTGCTCGGCTTCGTTGTGGAGCTCGTTAAGCGCCCGCTGTGCGTCGGCATACCAATCCGCAGCCTGCACGCCGCGCAACTCCTCGGGCCGCGTGCCATGGCCACGCAGTACCGGCATGCGGTAGGGCATGCCGAGCAGTTCCGCCATCGGCACCAGTGGTCGCACGCAATCCAACGACGACGTGAAGCCGTGCAAAATCAAGCATCCCATCGCTGCCGCCATACCACCTCCCATTGCTGGCCCAAACCTTGCGGGAACACCATAAGCGCATTATACTGAGCATCGCAAACCGATCTAGTCCATGTGAGAGATAGAGGTAGGACGCATGCCCTGGTACGAACCAATCGCCAAGCTTGTTCATGCCATCGATACCGAATATGACCGCCGCATCCGAGCTGCCAGCAATGTTAAAGCCTATCATCCCGAAGGTGGTGGCCATGGTCATCATGCGGCTCTGCCCCACGACATACCCGAAGAAGATGCCGGTGGTGCGGGGACCGAAGGTGCGCTACAAGGCGCTGGTGGTCCGCAGTATGCCGCCGATCCTGCCCTCGAAGTCATCGCTCAACACTAACCAAGCTCGCTTGCACCCTGCCCGAAACGTGGGAGCTTTGCCCACGTTTTGTGATCGAGCCGCCTCGTGAAACTTTCCCTGTCGCTGTGCATAGTTAAGCTAGTGCATGTTTGTTGGGAACGTGCCTATGCCAGGTGAGGATTGATGGTGTACCACCGCCAAACCATGCTGCGGTATCGTGGTGGGCCGCTGTGTAGCCAGCCGGACCGCTAGCACGTGATATTTGGCGTCATCTCGACGGCGTTGGGGCGCTCCTATTTCGATCCCGAGGCAGCGGGCTCACCCGTACCACAGCAAGCTGAGTTGTCGGATGAAACTCTGGCTCGCCGGCTCCAAGGTGGTGACGTTGATGCGTTTAATGTCTTAGTCGAGCGCTACCAGCAGGTCATCTTGAATGTCGCCTATCGCATCGTGGGTGACCGTGATGAAGCCCAAGATATTGCCCAAGAAGTCTTCGTCAAGGTCTACCAGCATATCGCACAATTTAAGCCCGAGCGGCGCTTTTTCTCGTGGATCTACCGCATTGCCATTAATACTGCGTTGCAGACACGTCGCAAGCCGCAGATGACATCGCTCGAGAATCTGACCCTTAGTGTCCAGACACCCTTGCCCGATGAACTGGCGGAGCGCGCCGAGCAAGAGCGCGAGCTATGGACGGCCCTCGCGACCTTGTCGCCACGCGAGCAAGCATTGATGGGCCTGCGCTATGGAGCTGACCTCTCCTACGAGGAGATTGCGGCAACGATGGATGTGCCATTGGGTACAGTCAAGACATGGTTGTTTCGGGCAAAACAACGACTGACGACACTATTAGAACGAGGCTCGTGATGCAGCATCCTGAACGTGAACTCTATGAACTGGCAGAAGGTGAGCTCACCGGCAACGTCGCCGCAGAGACGTATGCTCATCTCCGTACCTGCCCGGCCTGTCAAGCGACCTTCGAGCGCCTGACCAGCTTGCACGCGCGGCTCACAGCGCTCCCACAGCTACAACCATCACCGGCCTTGGCGCAGGCCGTCCATCTGCGGATCCGCGCCCTGCCCCGACCAGGCGCTCGACCCCACTGGCGGGTCGCGGGTCTCATCTTCGCCGTTGGTCTGCTGGCGTTGCTACCCTCATTAGATGTGTTATTGGGCCTCTTCGATGATAGTGTGCATCTGCCGGCCTTTACCGATTGGAGCGGCTGGTTCGTGTGGCTTGAGCAACTGAGTGCCAATGTTGAGGCCACGCTCGTCGTCGGCTTATGTGCGGTCGCGGTCGCATGTATCCTGGTCGTCGCTCAAACCCTAACAACACTCCAGCCACAGGTCCGGTAAGTATGACTTCGACTCGTGCCACTCCCGCCTCAGGGCAGGTAAGCATAACCCGTATTGATGGGCGAAGCCTACTGTTAATGCTCGGCCTCTTGGCGGCCGTTATCACAGTAGCCTTGCTGCGTGATATGGCGTCCCCCGGTCGCTTACAAGCACCGCCGCCCCAACCGGCACCCCGGATCCGGCGCGACCCAGGCATCACGCAGCTTTTTGATCGCGCTTTTCGCTTTTCTCAGTTGGTCCTACCACTCCGTGCCCGTGGCTACGTGACCGTCGTCCGTAGCCTGGCCGGTATCACCACAATGACCGGGCTCGGCCTGATCCTGCTTTTGTTGTTGGGCCAGCGTATCGAGCGCATGGCCCGTGTTTTAAGGCTGAACCTTGGCAGCAGTTTCTTGCTAGGGCTGGCGTTGGCGATCGGTACCGGCCTCTTGGCGGTGCTGGCGATCATCTCACTCGTAGCCGTCGCTGTTGTGCCGTTGATCGGTCTTGGCTTGGCTGCTGCCGGCACCATGGGTATTTTGGTCGTTGCTGTGGCACTCGGTCAGCGTTGCCGCCGTATCTTTGCGACCGAGCCGGGCCTGCTCCCCGACCTAATCACCGGTATTTTGCTGCTGGCTTTGGTTCTGGTACTGCCGGTTGTCGGCAGCCCGCTCCTCCTGCTGGCGCTGCTGTGGGGCCTTGGTGCAGTAGCACTCAGCCGGGGCGGTACGATCTAGCCGTTCCCATTCCCAAAAGGGTCAGGGCCGCACGCTAGGGTTGGTGTGGACGGGCCCCGATCTTGACCTGCACCGGCACTTCCTTGCCGTCGCGCAGGACCGTCAACGTCACGGTTTGACCAACTTCCGTATCAGTCGCCAGGTAGTCGATAATATCGGCCGATTGGTTAACGACCTTATCGTTGATCTTAAGCACCACATCCCCACCCGTCGAATATTGCGCGCCATTAATGACGCGGTGACCACTACTCCCATGAATGCCTGCCTGCTGCACCGGACTATTGGCTGCCACACCGTCGATGCCAACCCCATGTGTTGTATTGAGCCCTAGTTGTTTGGCCGTGGTCTCGCTCAGGCCGGTAGGGTCCATCAACAGCCCCAGGAAAGGATGCTGGTACTGGCCGTGCTTAATCAACTCCGGAATCACCTTCTTAACCATATTCGCCGGTACGGCGTAGCCAACCCCTTGAAAGGTCCCGGTATCGGTGCGAATCGCCGTGTTAATACCGACCACTTCACCCCGGCTGTTAAGTAAGGGACCACCGGAGTTTCCTGGGTTGATCGTGGCGTCGGTCTGAATAATGTCGGCGATAAAAAAGCGGTTCCCGTTGGCATCTGCCTGGTTGGGGAGCAAACGTCCGCGCGCGCTGACAATACCCATCGTCAACGTTGTCCCCAAGCCGAAGGGATTACCGATCGCGATCGCCCGTTGACCCACCTCCACCGCACGTGAGTCACCCAGCGGCAACGGCTGCACACCATTCGGTACCTTGTCTGCTTGGATCACCGCGAGATCTGCATCCAGATCGACACCAACGACTTTGGCTTCCACAATGCTGCCATCTGTCCACGTGACCTCAATATCGCTGGCCCCTTCCACGACGTGATTATTGGTCACAATATGCCGGTCGCCATCGACTAAGAAGCCAGAGCCTTCCGCGACAAAGCCGGGCTGCAAACCAGGATTTTGATCCGTGGGCGGCCCCGGTTGCGAATCGGATGGACCGGCTGACGGCGCGGGTTGCACAGTTGGTAGCGCCAATGGGCTACGTCCGCTTTGTCCACTTGCTGAGTTGCCGACGATTTTGATCGTAACCACAGCCGGGCTCCGCTCCCGGTACAGCTTCGTTAGCAGCGCATCCTGGCTATCGATTGGACCGGTCAGGGCCGGACTAAGCGTCGGTACCGGGGTTGCATTGCTCACCACCGCCAGTGGTGCTGCCGTAACGGCTGCAGCGGGGGCAGCAGCAGCTGGACTGCTCGCCGGGGCGCTCTGCGGGCTTTGGTGCAACACATTCGCCGTCACAAGCCCCACCAGCAGCAGCGCCGGGATGATCAAAACCGGCAAAATAACCATTTGTAGACGACGTCCCATGCCATTCCTTCCATGTCGGGCCAGCCACCACGTGCACACGCACCCCTATCACCGGCGCTCAACCCTTGTTATGTCCATCATTAGATTAATTCTACCATGCTCTGCTCCGTAGCCTTGCCGGGTGTCACCGGAGCCTGTGCAGTTGGGGCACTGCAGATAGGAGGTGAGTACCGTGGTGTCAGGACGGGGCCAGGAGTACACTGCAATCGTACGACCGCATGTGTTCCCGCATGCTGCAGCTTGCCCAGGAGAGCCTTGATGCCAGGCAATCGCCCTATTTTCGACCGAGCTATAGAAGGCTATCGGCATGCAGCCCAGCTTGAGGATTGGCCGCAAGCCTTTCGGGATGCGGTACGCGCTGTGCAGGAGTTTCCTTCTGATGTTGAGGCGCGTAGTTACCTAGCTATCAGCCTGTACCATACCGGTAGGTATCCTCAGGCAGCGCAGTTGCTGGAAGAGCTCCGCCAGCGCCGAGGAGATGATCCGTTGACGCTGGCGTATCTGGCGCGCGCGTATGAAGGCAACCAGCAGTTCGAGCGCGCTGGGGCTGTGCTGCTCGCAATTGCTGAACAAGCGCTCGAACAACGACGCTTACCCGATGCCGTCGAAGCCTTCGAAGAGGTCATACGCATAGAGCCGGCGCGTGAAGATGTGCGGATTCGACTGGCCGAAGTATTGGTGGAGATGGGCGATCAACGGGCTGCCGCCGAGCAGTGTATCGCCATTGCGCAGGGGCGCATGGCACGTGGCGATTACGCCGGTGCCGGCGAAGCACTGGAAGAAGCCACCGGTTTGGACGGTGCGAACCAAGCGGCCCACCTGGTACGCTCCCAACTCGCAGAGCTTACAGCTGCTGCCACACCCGCAGTGACCGAGGCGCTACCCCCCCCGCTCCAGAGCGCAAAACCGCGCGGCACGACCGGCTCGCTCCGCCGTGGTACCGGTCGTCTGCGTGGAACCAGTGGTTTACGCCGTGGCACCGGTGTGCTGCAGGCCCCTGTCTCAATGATCGACCAACTAGTTGCCGCTGCGGTTCAACTGCAAGCCACCGGTGAATTCGCAGCTGCCCGTAGTGCTTACGAGCAACTGCTGGCACAAGGTGCCGAGCGCAACGACGTCTTGTACAACCTCGGAGTGGTATATGCCGAACTCGGTGAGCATGAGCGGGCGGTCGAGCTCTTGCGGCGGGTCCATGCCGCCGACGAGTATGCGCTGTCGGCAGCATTTGCTCTGGGCCAGTCGCTACGTGCGAGCGGTGCAACTCGGGCGGCGGCTGAGCAGTTCGAGGTGACGATCCGGCTCGTCGATCTAGAAACGATTAGCCGGACGGAGGCCGATGATCTCGTGTCCATGTACGAGGCCGCTGCTGAATGCTACAGTGAGTTGGGCGAGATGTCGCGGGCGGCCTCGCTGTATGGCATGCTGGCCTCATTCCTTTTAAGTAAGCGCTGGGGCAAAGAACTAGGTGATCAGTTCAAGCAGCGCGCCAAAGAGTTAACCGAGCGTTCGATGTTCGCTAAATTGCGCTCGATTGGCACCGGAGCATTGCCCGGTGAGCGTGGTCCCAATCCACCGCCGTTGCCCACAGGTGCGAATATAACGCCGGCCGCCGAGGTGTGGGGCGCCCTGCCATCGCTGAGCGACTTTCTGAAAGGTGATGTGGCCACGGTACCGGTCAGGACTACCGAGCAGATGACCGCTCCGTTTACGCTAAGCGAAGTCCCGGCTGCTGACCATCCGTCCTACCTGCCTGTCACACCGATCATGACCGATGGCTGTAGTGATATGCTCGTCGGTCTAGTAGCAGCGAGCAGCCATTTTGTGGAACAAGGCTTGATCTATGCGGCGCTTGACGCTTGCCACGAGGTCATCCGGCTTGAACCAGAGTTCTTGCCGATTCATCTGCGCTTGGGCGAGATTTACGAACGCGATGGACGCCCGGACGATGCAGTCATAAAATACCGCACGTTGGTCGATGCCTATGCGGCCCGTGGGAAGCAAAGCGATGCTATCAGCGTCTACTATCGTTTGATCGATCTTTCCTCCGACACGGTTCCAACACGGGTCGCTCTCATCGAATTGCTTCGACAGGCCGGTCGGCTCGAAGAAGCTGTCAGCCAGACCTTGCTGCTGGCCAATACGTATTTCAAGATCGGCCAGACCAACCGGGCGCTGGAAGAGTTCCGCCAACTCCAGCAATGGGCCCCTCGTTCGAGCTCGATCCACAAGGAATATGGCCAGGCATTATTCAAGCTTGAACGCTGGGAAGCTGCCCTGACTGAGTTTCGCCGGGCTGCACAGTTCGATCCCGCCGATCCGGTCGCCCTCGCCGAACTCAATATGACGCTCGCCGTACTAGGCCAGCATGAGCGCGCGCTGTGGGACTCCTTTGCGGCGCTTTTGGAGAAGCTGCGCGCCGCTCCACACCAGCTGCCTGATGTCCAATCAACCTATCGCGCGTCCTTGCTCATTGTAGATGCGCCGCTCCTCCATTACCTTCTAGGCTTGATTCAGCAGTTCGCCGATCAGCACGCCTCCGCAACCCTTTCCTTTGAGCAGGCGCTTGAGTTGCTGGTCATGGAAGAGCAGCCGCCGATCCCCGCCTTGCTGGTCCACCAGGCACTCGCCGAGTCCTATAGTGCCCAAGGGCAGGCGCAAGCGGCCATCGATCAATTACATACGGCGCAACGCTTGTTCACCAATCAGCCGGTGGTGGCCACGATGCCTTACCTCTTCGCCCGCCCATTAACCCCAGCGGAAGTGGAACGGCGGCTGGCTTCGGCACTGGCGACGGTCGGCGATTGGCAGGCAGCGATTAACGCCCTGGACCACTGTCTCAAGCTGGATCCCACCGATTTTGCGGCCTATACCCAACTGGCCGATATCTACTTCCGCCAGGGCAAGCTACCACAGGCGCTGGCGCAATACGAGAAGCTGGCAAGTGTGTATGAGGAGCATCAACAGCTTGACCCGGCGATCGCGACGCTGCAAGATGCGGTGAAGCTAGCACCGTCGGCCCTGGAGATCCGGTCGCGACTGGCACAATTACTGATCCGGCGTGGCACCCTTGATCGCGGCCTGAAAGAACTGCTGGAGGTTGCCCTGCTGCAAAAACAAGCCGGCCAGATCAAAGATGCTGTGCTCTCATTACAGCAGGCCGCCGAGGTGTATTGGATGCTCGGTCAGCACGACCATGCCTTTCACATTTACCGCCAGATCCTCATGCTTGCCCCGCACGATCTTGATGCCCGTCAGCGGCTGGTCAACCTCCATATCCCCGCGGGCCAGCGTGAGGCTGCCATTGCCCAACAACGCCATATTGCTGAAATGTACCAGGAGCAACAGCAGTATAGCGAGGCGATTGCGGCCCTGCACCAGATTATTGCGCTCGATCCCACCGATGCAGCAGCCTATGAGCATCTGGGTGACCTTTTGCTACGTGTCAAGGAATACGATCAAGCCGTGCGCTTGTTCCGTCGCCTGGCTCGTTTGCGCCCGGACGATGCCCATATCCAGGCGCTCCAATCCACGGCCGAGCGGATGGTGACCATGCAGCGCGAGCAAGCGGCCTAAGCATCGAACCGGCTAGACACCCGCAGGGTGGGACTGCATCTCAACACCGTGCTATAATCGCTCCCGGTCATGCTGGACTTGTCACAATTTTGGGAGCGCCTGAACCCCGCTCACCACCCTGGCAACATCCTGGATATTTTGATCGTCACGCTGCTTTTTTGGCTGCTGATCGATGTTATTCAGGGCACGCGCGCCGTACAATTGCTACGGGGTGTGGCGGTACTCGTCATCTTCGCGCTGTTGGCGGGATCATTTCTACCGCTCCAAACCTTGCGCTGGCTCATCGCGAATGCACTCCGCCCGGCACTCTTTGTTGCTATCCCGGTCCTGTTTCAACCCGAGCTACGGCGGGCGCTTGAATCGCTGGGCCGCACCGGTGTGTTGACCCGCCGCCCTTTCGCACTACCGGACGATGAGCAACGCGATGCGATCAATATTCTGGTACGGGCAGCTCAACAGCTTTCCCAACGCCAGACAGGGGCGTTGATGGTGATCGAGCGCAGAACGGGCCTCCAAGAGTATGCCGACCGAGGCGTGATCACCGACGCGCGCTTGTCGATCCTGTTGCTGCTCAATATCTTCTTTATTAATTCTCCCCTGCATGACATGGCGGTCATTATTCGCAATGGGCGTATCCTGGCCGCGAATGTCGTACTGCCGCTCAGCGAAAACATCCTCAGTTCATCACGCTATGGCACCCGGCACCGTGCGGCCTTGGGCATCAGTGAACAATCGGATGCGGTGGCATTGGTCGTTTCGGAAGAAACCGGTAGTATTTCGGTAGCGACCGATGGTCGTATGGTACGCCATCTCAATGAAACGCGGTTGCGCAAGCTACTCGCCGAATTACTCGACGTGACACTGGAAGAAGTGCCGGCATGAGGCAAATGCGCGGTCGTGGGATACAGGCGCTGATCGCCTTGTTGCTGGCGTTGGGACTCTGGAGCTATGTCTCATTTTCGACGAATCCCACGACCGAGCTGGACACCAGCGCACCAGTAACCGTCACGAATGTTCCAACCGGCTTAGCACTGGTCGATCCGCTAACAGCTGCGCCTACGTTGCCGACGTCGCAAGTCACCTTCCACGTCAGTGGTCCGCAGGATATCGTTAAGGCATTTCCTCCTCCGGTCTTTCGTGCCCACCTTGATCTAAAGGGCCTGCCACCCGGTGTGCATGATGTGCCCGTGCGCCTGGATGCAGATTCTCCGCTCGACGTACAGACGTCTAACCTTCAGCCTAGCTCACTCAAGATTCGCCTTGAAGCACTTGCCACGCACAATGTCCACGTCGTCGTCAAGAAACAAGGCCAAGTGCCATTTGTGTTTGATAGTGGTCAGATCAAGCAAAATGTGCAGACTGCTACGGTCAATGGTCCGGCTTCGCTGGTGCAGCAAGTTGTGTCGGCCCAGGCGCTCATCCCTTTGCAGAATCAAACGAGCGATATTAACACTCAAGTCGACTTGGAGCCGGTTGATCGCACAGGTGTGGTTGTTATCGGTGTCACCCTCACGCCACCAACGATCGGGGTGCAGATCCCGGTGACACCTAAAGTACAGCCACAGCAAGCTGCGGTCGTCCCGACCATCGTCGGCTCGCTCCCACCAGGCTATGTATATGGGCTGGAATGGGAGCCGAGGCTTGTTACCGTCCTGGCAGCGAACGGGATTACTGGGACCTTAGAGACCGAGCCAATCACCATCACCGGTTTGACGAGCAGCATTACCCGCACTGTTCAGCTGGCGGCGAAGCAGAATATGATTACCGACCCGCCCAATCTAGCGATCACCGTTCGGTTGAGCATCAATCCCATTGGCGTACAGCAACAGCTGATCCTGGCCTTACCAATTGCCCCCATTAATATCGGTGAGGATCTGGATGTGCTGGCATCGCCGCTCACGATCTCGGTCACGCTGGCGGGTCCCTTTCAACAGCTTGCGCAACTGACGCTGAAGCAACTGCCCGCGACCGTCGATCTGCGTAGCCGAGGCCCGGGCACCTACCACTTACCGGTCGATATTACGGTCCCAGCCGGTTTGGTACGGGTGGCACCCACCAAGCCCGAGGTTACCGTTATCTTGACCCCACGGCCCACCCCGATCCCCACGCCGGCCCCCACTTCACCGCCGACGCCAACGCCGCCACCTGCGCCGACTTCGACGCCCAGGCCATGACGGGTGCAACACTCAGGAGCTTGGACCAACCTTGAGTTCATAGACGAGATGGCCACCGAGCCAGCCGCTAACGACAACCAGCAGGGCACTGAGCGCCAGCAGCACAAGGTAGCGCCGGCGACCGCTTTGTAGCAGCAGGTCGGGATGTCGCTTGCGGAGCAAGACTGCCTGGCCGGTGCTGAACAAGAGTGCGAAGCTGGTCAGCGCATGCCAGTTGATCCAGTTCAACGTGGTTGCTTCAAAGGGCCATTGGACTGCCGCTGCAACGAGGCCGGTGCAGATACCGGCCGCTGTGCCCCACCATCCAAGCACCAGTGCCCCATAAGCACTCCGCTCTAGGATCGGATCAGGCCGCCGGAGATAGAGAACAGTCAAGGCAATGCCCGTCAGCAACAGCGCGATGGGAAAGTGAATCAGGGCCGGATGGAGCTCGCGCAGCATACCTATCATCACGCTTTCAAGCACAACGGCGGCTGGGGAGTGTCCTCAGCCGCCGAGCCTGTTCCGTCAACTGTATTATAGCCGAATGCGCTTACGGCGTGTACGTATGCTGTGAACCAGCAGCGTCAGCCCAAACAACAAGCAGCCACTTAACGGGACGCCGCCGCTCGTCGCCGGTAGCTTTTGAACTTTAGCCAGTGCTGTCCTACCGGCCACGTGCGACGCGCCAGGCATCTGGGCTATGCCAGTTTTGGTGGGTCGTGTAGCTCTCGTGGCTGTATTCCCTTTGCTCTGACCGGCCACGATGCTGGGGCGCAGTCTAGCAGCGGGCAATGCCGTCTTTGCCGGTACTTTGGGTGCCAGCGTCGCTGCACGGATCGGGCCACTGGTATGTGTACGTTGCGGTGGCTCAGCGGCAAGCTTGTGCCCGCCTGCCAGCGTCGGCATCGGGGGTTTCGCGCTTGATGCCGGGGTAACGCTGGTGCGCGTTGTTGGCCGTGGAGGTACAAGGGTTGCGACTGATGAGGCTGTGCTAGATCTGGTCGCTGGGGGGGCGTGCGTAGCCGTTGGCTGGGCCGCATCGTCGTCGGTTGGGACGGCGGTTGGCGCAATCCGCTGGACCGTAGCCGTAGGTGGCGGAGACGCAGTCGGGGTGCTGGCTACGGTCGAGGTGGGCGCGGTGCTCGTCAGGGTAGCCAGTGTCGGTGTAGGTGGCACCACAGTTGCCGGTAGACCGGTGGACGATGGTGTAGCGGCTGCTCTATGTGGTCGGCTCGTTGCTGCAGGTTTACTCGTTGGTGCTGGTCGGCTCGTTGCTCCAGGTGTAGGGGTCGCGCTGGCCGTCACCGTTGGTGTAGGCGGGCTAGTCGGTGTTGGCTGGGTAGGCGTGGTGGCACTGGGAGCCGGAAGCGCCGTTGTTGCCGTTGGCGGCGCGCCACTCACACTGACCGACACTGTCGCCTCAGCATTCCCTAGAGCACTTTGGGCTGTAACGCTATCCTTAATCGTACTGCCTGGTATGGCCGACGCAGTCACCAGGACGGCAACCAAGACCGTCTGGCGGCTATTCACAGCAACGTTGAGTGAGCAGCTTACATTGTTGCCGGCGGTGGTACAGCCGTCGGGCGCATTGCTGACACGCAAAATCCCGGGCACACTATCATTCACCGTTACCGCTAGGCTGGTCGTACCGGCATTTGTGACTTGAATCGCATAGGTAAACTGTTCGCCGACCGTCACCTGGCCAATGCTTTGGCCGGTGCTCTTGATCGCCGCCAGCGTGAGCGCTAAGGGTGTATTGGTAGCACTGGGTGGGATGCGGGTGGCAGTCGGTTCCAAGGCTCCCTGAGCTGCAATATCGCTCGGCATCAACACAGCATAGAACTCCATTGCCAATGGTGAAGCGATCATCACAACACTGAGGATCAGCAGGACGAGTTCCAGCCCGGTCCAACGAGTACGTTGGTTGGAGCGACGGCGTAAAGATGACGGAGTACGCATGCAGGTCTCCCAAAGATTAATTGCTTGGTGGCAGTGGTGCAGAATCAACCAGGGAGGCCCGCACCACAAAGCGCTGGGTATCCCAGTTCGTACAAGTCAGCAGCGTGAGCATCGGTTCATCGGTGGGATACAGCACCTCAACCTGATTGGGCCAGACGCGATAGGTGCTTTGAACCAGGTAATGAAAACGGTCATGCGCCGTGTCGATCCATATATCCTGGCCGGGTTGGAGTTGTTCAAGCCGGCTAAAGACCGCGCCACGAATACCTTTGTGGCCGGCCATTACCAGATTGCCATCGCCCGCGCCTCCGGTATCATGTAAGTACCCCGCCGCATACTCAGCAACCTGCCACACGCCATTTTGGAGGAAGACCTCGGTGACCGGTGCATCGAGCGCGATTGCTGGCGCGCTGATGTGGACCGGCAGCCGATCCACAATGCTGGGGGCGGGCACAGGTGTCGCCTCCGGCAGTTGCTCACTACTCACCGCTGGCGTGATCGGCGGCGTTGGCGTGGCGCGCATGACAGCGTTGAACCGTGGTTCCCTGTCTTTGGTCAGTCGGCGGTCTTCGTCTGCGACGGCCTGCGGCTGCTCTGGTGCAACCGGGAGCACGAATCCCAGTTCGGGATGTGTCCCGGCCGTACGATGGGGGGCATGCGGTACTTTGTTAAGGAGGAAGGAGGCCGAACGCACCGCTAGCCCTGGGCGCCCTGGGGCTGGCCTTCCTCCAGACGGCTGCGTTGTGATGGCTGGGTAGCTGTGTGCAGCAGTCGCACTGGCGGGAGTAGACCAGCTATGCCAAAGATCATACCCATAGCCCGTCGCCATCCACCACCCGAAGAAACCAAGGATGGCCAGTGCTAGACTCCGCTCGGCGATGGCCAGCACCTGATCGAACCAGTTCCGCAGCAAATAGCCAGCGAGCACTCGTTCTCGTTGCACCACGAGCGATTCAAGCACGACCGTGGGTAAGCGCTGTGCGGTTGGTGACGACACCTCAGTCAACAAAGTGTCGAGGAGTTCCATTTCAGGAGCGATGGCGTCAGGATCTTGTCTTTGCATAGCCAATACGGTAAGCGCGTGGCTATTGCCCGCACCCCGATTCTACGGTTCTCCGCTGGCCAGCAGCAATAGGCCAATAGTCAGGCAGATCGTGGGTCATGCGCACTACCTACCCTACGACGATGGCTAACAGATCGGTCGAGATACAGGTGTCATGGAGCTATACAAAGTGGGAGCACTGATAGGGTAATCGGTGCGCGAGAGCCGTAGCCGGTGCCGGCCTAACCCCCAGTGCTGGGACCGACTACGGCTCGGAGTGGTACGTCGTGATGTGGGTCGAAGCTAACGCTCGTGCGTGCGCGGGTTGTCTAGGTCGGCCTCGATCATGCTTTCAGCAGCGGTTACCGGTTGATCGGTATCGATCTGATCGGTACCTCCGGTTACACTGGTCGCGTCGTCAGCGTCGCTGGTATTGGCGTCCTGACCAACTTGGTCCAGCGTCTGCTGTGGGACATTCGACACAGTTCCGGCTGGTGCGTCCCGCCGTTGCTCAAGTCCATCTTCGCGATAGTTCATGTTTATAGCCTCCTTTATCTTCGTACTTCGTGCCAGAAGCGTGCCAGGGACTCGTAGGTGTACGTAGCCCAATGTTTGCTCATAGTGTGTTATCCTACCGCTTGCCCCGCTTCGCAAGAGGAAAGGAAGAGCGATGCAAGGAGGATCCCAGTACCGTCGTCCGCTGCTTGTCACCATTTTTGTGCTGTTGCTGCTAGGCGTCCCAAGTCGCGTCGTGTCGACGCTCGCTGCACCCTCTGCTGTGCAAGCACAACGAGAGCATCCTACGCTGACCCTCGGCAGTTCCGGAGCAGATGTCTCCGAACTGCAAACACTGCTTAATACATGGATCGGCAACCATCCCGAGAGCGGTCTGGCGCAACTGCCCATCAGTGGCTATTTCGGCAGCTTGACCGATCAGGCGGTTAGAACCTTTCAACAGGCGCAAGGCCTGCCAGCACAGGGCATCGTCGGGCCATTGACATGGGCGGCGTTGGGCGCTGGGGAGTCCGCCACACCCGCTCCAGCTGCCCCGTCACTACCGACCCCAGAACTCAATGGTCGTGGGCCGGTCATGCCGCGTGGTGCGCTGACGCGTCGTCCCTGGATGGTGATGATCGATAACCACCCGGATGCCTATCCCCAATCGGGCCTGGACAAGGCCGCGATGGTTTTTGAAGGACTGGCGGAGTATGGCATTACGCGTTATATTGCCACCTACGCGGAAGGGTGGACGCCCGAGGCCCAACAGATCGGCCCGGTGCGCTCGACGCGCGCGTATTTTGCCCAATGGGCCGAGGCCTTTCATCCGGTTTATGTGCATGCTGGCGGCAGTCCTGATGGCCTAGCT
>JACDGP010000134.1 GCA_013821605.1 Herpetosiphonaceae bacterium | reverse complement strand
AGATAGGATGGTGCATAGTCACCAGCAAGGCGCGGTCAGCGGGAGCATGCTGCAACTCAAGCTGTAGCCACGTGATCTGGTCGTTGTCGAGGCGTCCACCTTCTGGGACGTTGGTGTAGAGGCCGATGATCGTTGCGAACGGCGTTTCGAGCGTCCAATAGACATTGGGCTGATTCAGGGTGTAACGCGTTTCGTCGAGTGCGTCACGTGAGTGATGGGGGATGCGTTGACAGAAGTTGTCGACGAACGCGGCCAGCGAGGGCACGCCAGCGTCTTCCATCCCGCGTGAGAGGTCGCCATCATGATTACCGGGGATAGCGAAGATGGGTGCCTGGTAGTGTGCGTAGGGCTCGTAGAACTGTGGGAAATACTCTTCAGCCTCGCCGTAGAAATACACCACGTCGCCGAGATGGTAGAGGAAGGCGGGCCGATCTGCCGCGTCAACCTCGTCTAGATCACGTTCCAATTGATTGGCAACGTTCTGTTGCGGCACCGGTGTTTTGACGCCACCGGTATCGCCGACCGTATGAAAGACGAGTTTGCCAGCGGTCGTAATGGCATCGACCGTAGGACCCTGCAACACATCATTGAGCGAGAGATGGTATGGCGGCATGCCAGTTGGCGGAGGGAGTGGGCGAAATGGCTGATGGCCATGGGTACTGTGGTCGCGGGTGACCTTCTGCCCCGTCGGTCGAAAAAAGCTATTGTGCAACCGGCGAGTAAGTGTGTGGCCTAGCGAGTCATTCATGCTGGCTGATTCCTCCTTTCCTTTAATAAAGCAGGATACTCGCGTGGGATTAAGCTAGCATTAAGCTTCTAGCCAGGAATGGGTATAGATGTAGTCATTCCGTTAATTTGGCACTACCTGGACAACTCCTGCTCGGAAATGTATACTGCCAGGCACTGCGGGCGTAGCTCAGCGGATAGAGCAGCGACCTTCTAAGTCGTTGGTCGTGGGTTCGATTCCCGCCGCCCGCGCCAATAGATCATCAACGAAAGCTCCCTGGAGAGGTTACCGAACTTAGACGGGGATTTTTCGTTAAAAAAGGTGGTAGGCCACATGGCACGAGACTGTGGAACAGATAGCGACGGGTGTTGGTGTGAACAGGATCAAAGCGACCTTGCAGCATTTGCATGGCAGTATGCAGCAACGTGCTATCCTGAGGATGAGGAGTTAATATAGTGACTCTACATCCCGGCGATGTCGTTGCAGTGAGCTTTCCGGAACCGTTGTCCTGATGACTGATCTTCCGGAACGCAATTTGTGCGTCGGAGACATCGGTACAGTAGTGCTCGTACATCAGGGTGGTAAGGGATACACAGTCGAGTTTATGACTCTCAGTGGTGACACGGTCGCGGTCGTGACCCTTTTAGCCGATCAGGTGCGGCCAATCCGGTCGAACGAGATTGCACACGCGCGGGATCTGCTCGTCGCCTAATTGGACTTAAACTGGGTAAGCTGTCGAGGCCACCTTTATCTACGGCCTTAACAGCTCATTCGGTCTGCTCCTTATACTCGTTGTAACGCTTGTGTCTCGTTGCTAGAACGAGGCGGCTGCAGGCACGACGGTCTCCCCGAGTAGGAGAATTGGCTCGATCTCGTTCGCGTCGGGCATGTGGAAGGTGACATACTGCGAGCCCACCTTCGCGTAGCGCTCTAGTCCTTCCGTAATTGCATCGGGAGTGCCGACCAAATCAAATTTGGTGCCATAGCGCGCTTTCTTTGCCGTGAGCTCACGCTCGTTGGCTGCAATCAGGATACCGACGTCGTTTGAACGGGTCACGGCGTTGAAGGGCCGCCCGACATGCTCACAGTGTTGCCGCAAGACGTCGTATTTGTGCGCTACGCCTGCGGGATCGCCCCCGACGTTGCAGAAGTCGGCATACTGCGCTACAAGGCGTAGCGTCACTTTCTCGCCGCTGCCACCGATCATAATGGGTGGGCGTGGCTTTTGTACGGGCAGCGGGTCGTTGTAAGCACCCTCCACCGTATAATGGTGGCCTTTGAAGCTGGCAGGACTCTGCGTCATCATGCGGTCAACGATCTGGACCGCCTCTTCTAGCATCGCCATGCGGTCGGGCACCGATGGAAACGGCCAACCATAGGCCGCGAACTCCACGTCGTGCCAGGCCGCGCCGAGACCGGCGATGGTGCGCCCGTGTGAGACGACATCGAGCGTCGTGAGCATCTTCGCCAGCAGGGCAGGGTTGCGATAGGGCACGCCGACCACCAGCTCGCCGATGCGGATGCGCGAGGTGCTGGCCGCAATCGCGCCAAGGGCCACGAAGCAGTCGAAAACCGGCACTTCTTTTTCCGGATTGTCTTTGTCCGGAAACATGAAGTGGTCCGGGAGCCAGACCGAATCCAAACCGGCCTGCTCGCAGGCTTTGGCGGCTGCGAGGGTCGTGTCCCAATGATTGCCGTGTTTGCTCGGGCCGTATGAGCCAATTTGTTGTCCAAGAAGCATGGCTACCTCCTCAGTCTACTAAGCCGATCTTACCAGGAACCGTGCCCCGCGCCGAGAACTGTACAGCCGCTGATCTGCTACACTAGGTTCGAGCGTTCCGTATTGAACTTAACGGGGTAGACGCTTGAGACAGAGGAGGTGGGCCGTATGACGACGCGAGTGCCCGCAACGATTGATGACTTGTACGAAGTCCCCGACCATGGCAAGGCCGAACTCATAGACGGCGAGGTAATAACCATGTCTCCAACGGGTTTCCGCCCGGGTCGGGCAGCGGCGCGCATTCTAGCGAGCCTCCTGCAGTTTGAGCAGCAGATTCCCCACGGCTATGCACTCGGTGATAATGTTGGCTTCGTAATCGACCTGCCGAACCGCAAATCTGTCAGTCCAGATGCTGCATTTTATGTTGGGCCGGAAACAGGCGGCAAGTTTGTGCAAGGCGCGCCGATCTTCGCAGTTGAGGTCCGCAGTGATGGCGACTATGGCATGGCGGCAGAGCGAGCGATCATGCGCAAACGAGCAGACTATTTTGCGGCGGGTACGCAGATCGTTTGGGACGTCGATGTGCTCCGGGACGGGGTCGTGCATGTGTACCGAGCGAGCGATCCGACTCAACGTACGACGTACAGTCGGGATGAACTAGCCGAGGCCGAGCCAGCATTGCCCGGGTGGCGCTATGCTGTGAATGATCTGTTTCGCTAGGCGTATATGCAAGCCTGAAGTGCAAGGCACTTGGCCAGGAATTGTAATGTTGGGATGTGCTGGGCCGACGCTGTGGCCTCGACCCAGCACGTATCGCGATTAGTACCTCGGTCTGCTTTTGTTGAGGCTGAATGCGATGACGCTAAACACAACCCCCATGAGGGCGGTTGCGATAGCCGGTTCCGACATCCTGCTTCTGACCTGCTGGGCACTGATGATGAAGATACCTAGGACGAGTGCCCACTCAAAGACCATCAAACCCGTGAGGATAAACCAGCGCAGCCAGTCGCGGGTACGCATGTGTTACTCCTGCTTATGCCTCATTGCACGGCATAAGTATACCCTTCACCAGGGTATAGCCGCCAGTGCTCAGCTAACCGCTTAGGCCAGACCGGGGACTAGCACGACCTTGCCCGAGACCGTGCCGGACTTCGCCAGGCGCAGTGCTTCGGCTGCGCGCTCCAGTGGCAGACGGCGGGCAATCTGTGCTTGAATCCGTCCCTGCGCGAGTAGGGCGAACACCTGCGTCAGTGCCGTACGAAGTTTGTGGCGGAACGTACGTGGTCGCAGCATCTTGCCACCCCACAGATTGTAGAAGTACGCGTGGCGACCGTTCGGCAGGACGTTCCACAGATAGACGCGGGCCAGGGTCTTAAGCATCGTCCCCCAGAGCGAACTCTGAGTGTCAAGCTCGGACGCCACGCCGTAACACACCAGCGTGCCATCAGGGGTGAGCATCCGCCACGAGTCGTTCAGACCCGGGCCGCCGACGTGATCGAAGACCGCATCAACCCCGTCCGGTGCGAGAGCACGGACCTGGGCCACGATGTCGCCGCTGCGGTAGTCGAGGGGCTCGGCACCAAGCGCGCGCACCACGTTCTGCTTCGAGGAGGACGCGGTCCCGATCACGCGAACGCCGGCCACCCGGGCGAGTTGCACGAGCAGGACACCTACGCCACCCGACGCGCCATGCACAAGGATGGTCCGGCCGGAGCGGACCCGCGCCAGTCCATGTAGCATCTGCCACGCGGTTACGCCGTTGACGACCGCAGTCTCCGCTGCGGCGGCGTCCAGCCCGTCGGGCACCGGGACGAGGTCGGCTGCGGGTAGTATGGCATAGTCGGCCCAGCCCCCAATCTTGGTCACAGCCGCCACCCGTTGCCCGACCGTCACAGAGGTGACAGTAGGGCCGAGTACGGTCACGACACCAACCAGATCGTACCCCGGCACGAAAGGGAAGGCGGGCTGGCCCGGGTAGCGCCCGCGGCGCATCGACTGCTCGGCGAATGAGACGCCAGTCGCCTCAACGCGAATCATCACTTCGCCCTTGATGGGCTCGGGCAGCTCTCGCTGCCGCACTTCTAGCGTTTCCGGCTCGCCCACAGCTGGTAACACGATCTCGGTTGCCATCATCACTTTGCTCCCTCCGTGTTATGTAGTATTCCATTTGTTAGATATTCTAACACAAGCACCATACGTCGCTCCATAGACTTTGTCAAGGTCTATCATTTTAGAGATATACTCTTATTCGGGTTATCACCTATAATGGAGATGGCAAGGTAGAATGTGCCGGAGATGGCCCTGGTGGAAAGGGACGAGTGATAAAGGAGACATGCGATGGTCGGACAGCCAGTCAGCCGGCGCGAGCGGTACCGCGCCGAGACCCGTGAGGAGGCGAAGGGGATCGCGCTGCGCCAGCTCGCCGAGGGGGGGACCGGTGCAGTCTCGCTCAACGCCATCGGCAAGGAGATGGGCATCACGGGGCCGGCGCTCTACCGCTACTTCGCGAGCCGTGACGCACTGCTGACCGAGATCATCATCGACGCCTATAGCGATCTCGCCGCTGCTACGGAGGTTGTTGCCGCGCGGCAGGGTGACGACGTCGCGCCCCAGGAACGCCTACGCGCACTCGCAGAGGTCATTCGGGCGTGGGCGCTAACGCAACCGCACCGCTATCTTCTGCTGTATGGCACGCCCGTGCCGGGCTATGTTGCGCCGGACGACACGGTCCCGCTCGCGCGCCGTGTCCTGGTCCCCTTTCTGGACGCGCTCAGTGCACTCCCAGTGATGGGAGCGATTCCTGGTTCCCGTCTGGCTGTGCTGGAGGCACAACTTGCGACATGGGTACGGGCTACCGACCCACATATGGTGGGACCAGTGTTTCGACGCGGCCTAGTTTGGTGGACCCGGCTGCACGGCCTGATTAGTCTGGAGGTTGAAGGACACTTTGCATCGATGGGCTTTGATCCTGCGCTACTCTACGACACCGAGATTGATGCCTTACTCGACGGCTAGGTAAATGCTTACCGAACCCGCACACCGGCCGCCCAGACGCCTTGGATTGCTCGGGTGGCGCGGATATCATGCGTAGGATTCCCATCAACGAGTACGAGATCGGCGCGACGGCCGGGCGCAATGGAACCACGATCAGTCAGACCAAAGAACTCGGCTGGTACTGCCGTTGCAGCCTGTAGCGCTTCTACGGGGGTCAGGCCGGCCTCGACGAGCAGGCCTAACTCGTCATGCAGCGACTCCCCGAATGATACTTTCATTGGCGATGCCGCCGCCATGTTCGCATCGGTACCGGCAATAATTGGTATGCCTGCTGCGTGGAAGGCCGAGACCGTCGCCCGCGCATTGACATAAGCGGTGACCGTTCCTTGATGGGTTGGCATCTGTGCTGCTTTGCCGGCCGCCGCACGCATCATCGTCAAGGTCGGCACCGCCACAGTGCCACACGCAGCAATGGATCTGATGAGGCCGTCGTCGGCGGCGGCATCAAGGGGCGCGTGCGTGATAACATCCACTCTGGCATCGGCGGCAAGTTGGAGTGCAGCCAGGCTGGTCGCATGCGCGATGATCTTCACGTTCGCCTTGTGCGCAGCTTGCACCAGGGCGGCGATGGTCGGGCCATCAAGCGCAGCGGAGCCCATGCTATGCGGATTCTCCACGATAACTTTGATGTAGTCAGCGCCTTCTGCGATGCGCTCGGCGACAAAACGAGGGGCATCAGCGGGTCCCGTAACGATGCTGGACGTAGGAAAGCCCATTCTGGTGGTTTGCATACCGCCGGGCGCACTGGCGGGGAGCGTTGCGCTCTGAATGTCGGGCAGGCCTGAGCGGTGGCGGAATGCATTGATCAACGCCGTTGATGCGGATGCCATATCAAGCATCGTCGTGACGCCCCACTGGGCTCCTTGCCCCATATCGTCTTCGCTCAAGATATGGACATGGGCGTCAATGAGGCCGGGCAGCAGCGTGCCGCCATGCCCATCAATGGTGGCAGGCGCGGCAGTGCTATGAGAAATTATTCCGTTCTCAAGCACCACTGTACATTTATCAGTAAGCTGCTTACCGTCAAACAGTCGAACGTTCGTGATCGCGGTTGTAGTTGAAGTAATCATGGTTGTGAGTATAATACGTGATATTGGGTGCCATCAGCCAACCATCTCCAACCAGTCCTTCAGGTCATGATCATTGATGGTACGAGTGCCCATGATAGCAGAGAGGCGGCACTGCTGTATACCGGGCGCACAGGTTCGATTAGTAGGGTATAGTACTTCTGTCTATGCAAGTTCATGCTGTATAACTGGTTATAGGGTATTGAGAGTATATTAATATAGCGTAGTACTTGCCTCGCAGTATATATTCTTTCTGTCCAGCTGGCCCGATATTACATAAACGTAGGTGAAGGTGATATGGTTGGGATACCACCTGCCCCAGATGACATCGCACGCCGGCTGCTTATCTACGAGGCAGGGGAGAACCCGATGTTGCAGGACTTCGTAGCTGCCGCTGAACGCGTCCATCTACGGCTGCGCGAGCGCTTAAGCGTCTTTCTGGGGCCAACGGGCTTCGACTCGCTGTGGTCGCGGGCGATGAATCTGGCTCAGCGGACATTTCCTGCGAGCGTACGAGCGGGGGAGGAAGACGGCAATCCATTGCTCCCTGGCTTGCATGTGACCGTGAGCGGAGGTACAGGCGACGAAATCCAGGATCTGCTCCTGGCGGCGTTGACCAGCTTCATCACCTTACTCTTCACCTTCGTCGGCGCTGATCTGGGATTCCGGCTCATCCACCAGAGCTGGCCGCAGTTCTTGCCGGCCATATCCGGCGACCACACAGGAGCAGCGACATCGTGAGCGAAAGAGAGCTAGTGCCGTTAGCGCTGTTGCGGAGCGGGGTCCCCGGCTTTGATGAGGTGCTGGGGGGCGGCCTGCCGGAGTATTCTTTCAACCTGATCACGGGCCGGCCGGGCGCAGGCAAAACGACGCTGGCACACCAGATGATGTTCGCCAATGCGTCGATTGAGCGGCCCGCGCTGTATTTCACGGTGATGGGTGAGCCACCGATCAAAATTCTGCGTCACCAGCAGCAGTTTCGCTTCTTCGAGCCAAGCGCAATCGGCACACGTATCTTCTTCATTGATTTGAGTGAAATGGCCCTTGACCGGGGGCTGGGTGCAGTACTGGCACGCATTGTGGGGGAGGTTGAGGAGCGCAGTCCGGGTCTCGTGATCGTGGACTCCTTTCAGGCCATTATACGGGCCGCCACGAAAGCGACAGCGGGTGAGATCGATCTGCCAACTTTCGTTCAGCATCTGGCCGTCCACCTGACGAACTGGCAAGCGACGACGTTTCTGGTGGGCGAGGTTGCTGATGATGACCAGCGTAATAATCCGCTGCTGACCATCGCCGACAACATCTTCACGTTGACCCAGGACATCTTCCGCAGCTCGGCTGTACGGAATCTACGTGTATCAAAGCTGCGGGGGCAGGCACCCATGCCGGGACTGCACACGATGCGCATTGATGCAGACGGTTTGCAGGTGTTTCCGCGCAATAGCTTCGTGGTGCCCGAGGGGGAGCGTGTGAAACCAGATGGTCGCATGACGACCGGTGTGCAGGGGCTGGACGAACTGGTGGGCGGCGGCTTCCCAGTCGGGGATGCCGTGATCATCAGTGGACCGTCTGGGGCCGGCAAGTCGGTCTTCGCGACGCAGTTCATCGCCGCCGGGGTCGAGCAGGGCGAGCCGGGCGTCATCGCCGTTTTTGAGGAGCACCCCAAGGAATATAAGCGCCGGGCGACGGAGCTAGGGATCAACTTGGAGGAGATGGAACGCGCGGGGAGCGTGAAAGTGATCTACATCCGGCCGCTGGATCTGTCGCCGGACGAGACGCTTTATGCGATCCGCCAGGCGGTGAAGCAGATCGGGGCACGCCGTGTGGTGATCGATGCGATCTCGGGCTTCGAGATGGCACTGGCCCCCTCCTTCCGCGAAGACTTTCGAGAGTCGCTGTACCGTCTGGTTGGTGCGCTGACCGGCACCGGGATCACGGTATTGATGACCATGGAGATCGTGCAGAACACGACCGGCCTACAATTCAGCCCCTACATCGTTTCCTTTCTGGCCGATACGATCATCCTGTTGCGCTACCTTGAGATCGGCGGACAGCTCCGCAAGAGCATCGTGATCGTCAAGATGCGCAACAGTCAGCATAGCAAGAAGATTCGCCTGTACGAGATTACTGATTATGGGATGGTGTTGCGTGAATCTGTTGAGGATTACCGGAGTAGTGGGCTGGGCATGGCTGAGGGACGCTCTGAAGGACGAGCGCCGTATCCGGGGCTGACCGAACAGGAAGCGGTCGTGTTGGATGTGCTGGTCGAATTGCGAGAAGCACCCACTGAGGTTGTGGCACAGCGCGGTGGGTTTGCCGCAGGACCGGTCCTGACCGCCGCACTTGAACGTCTCGTCAGCCTCAACTACGCGTTGCGTCTCACCGATGACGGTCGCACCAGCTACCGCCCGATGACTCAAGTAGCACGATAGGAGCGCGTGCGGTGGCCACCTCTGTCCACCATACGGAAGGGTGAGTATGACTATGCGAGGGCATCTGAACCCAGAGAACCCCACGCCAGAAGCAGTGGAGGTCTGGGAGGTTACTGAACAAATCCTGCTGGCCGGCTTACGAGAGCACGAGTTGGCAGACCAACTGCGGTTCCAACTCGCCTTTGCCAATGCCATCACGCAGAGCATGGATGAAGGGGTGTACGCGCTGGATGGTGCCGGGCGGATCACCTTTGTTAATCCTGCGGCGGAGCAGATGCTCGGCTGGCAGTCAGCCGAACTGCTGGGTCAAGCGGCGGAGATAGTCGGGCCGGTGCAGGAGGCTGCCGGCAGCCAGGCGCTCGTTGTGGATTCACCGGTGCGGGGTGTGCTGCCCTCGGGCGTGACGTACCGGACGGAGTATGCCGTGTTTCACCGGCGTGATCTGAGCAGCTTCCCGGTCGCCTACTCAGCCGCACCCATCATCACGGACGGCGCGGTCATGGGTGCGGTGGTGGCATTCCGTGATCTGTCCGAGCTCGAGCGGCTACAACAGGCCCAAGAAGAGTATTTGACGCTGGTCTCGCATGATCTGCGCACCCCCCTGACGGTCATCCTGGCGCATGCGCAATGGCTCCAGCAGCTCGGGCAGCAACGACCGACGGAGCGCGAGGCCAAGAGTGTTGAGGCGATCTTGGAGAGTGGTGGACATATGACCCGGATGATCCAGGATCTGCTGGATCGTAGCCGCTTGGAGGCGGGGCGAACTGTAGCGCACGGAGTGCCGGTGGACCTCGTTGAGGTGTTTACGAGGAGCGTGGCTCAGAATATAACGCCGGTTGAGCGGGCACGCCTGCAAGTCGATGCCGTCGGGCAACTACCGCTGGTCGCGGATTCGTCACAGATCGAGCGTGTGATCGTCAATCTGCTCAGCAACGCGTTGAAATACTCGCCGCCAGAATGTGCGGTTCGCATCCGCCTTTTCCGCTCCGCGCAGGATGCTGTGCTGTCGGTCGCCGACCAAGGGGTCGGCATCGATGCCGAAGACCTCATGCGGCTGTTTGAAAAGCATTATCGCGCGCGCACGGCGGGGGCTACCGTGGGGAGCGGTCTGGGGCTTTACGGTAGCCGGCTGATCGTGGAGGCGAATGGCGGCCAGATTTGGGCCGAGAGCGCGGTCGGGGTCGGCAGCACGTTCTGGGTATCGCTGCCTCTTAGCGACGCATAATCGGCCCCTTCAAGGAAATTGCATGGCGACGAACGAGAAGCGTATCAACAGCGACCAAGACAGCGATGTGGCTGATAGGGTGCCCATGTGGGGTAGTGTCCTGGGGCGATCACCCCGGCCGATCGCCATTACCACCGGCGAGACACATATCGTACGCTTCGTGAACGCTGCCTTCGTGCGGCGGCATGTGGAAGCGCGAACGCTTCTGCTGCGCTCGTTTGGTGATTGCTTCCCCGAAGTGAAGGACGACGGCGTAGGAGCAGTGCTTGACGAGGTGTTTAGTAGCGGCGAGCCACAGGTCGTCGCGAGCCGGGCGCACAGCCATGCTGAGCACGATGGCACCGTCGGGAGCTACATCGTCTGGCCGATCCTGGATGAGTACGAAGAGGTGGTGGGGCTGGTGCTGCAGATCGACGATCCCAGCGAACAGGTGCTCGCGCGGCGCCGTGCCGACCAAACAGCGGTGGAGCCATGGGAGATCAGTGAACGACTGCTGCTCGCCGGTCTGCGAGAGCAAGCTCGCGCGGAAACGGCTTGGCACCGGGCGCTCCATGATCAGCTGACCGGCCTGCCTAACCGTGGCCTGTTCCTGGACCGCCTGGAGCAGGTACTCCCGGCCAACCACCGCGACCCAAGCCCCTTTGCCGTACTGCTGCTCGACGTTGATCGCTTCAAAACGGTGAATGATACCTTCGGGCATGCCGCCGGTGATCACTTTTTGCAGGAGATCGCACGACGGTTATCCAGTTGTATACGTCCTGACGACACCGTCGCGCGCTTCGGCGGTGACGAGTTTGCGCTCTTGCTGGTGGAGGTCCGGGGGGTCAGCGAGGCAATCCATATCGCTGACCGTATTCACCAGTGTTTGAGTGAGCCGTTCGATATCGACGGACATACCATTCTGAGTAACGCTAGTATCGGCATCATGCTGAGTACAAGCCAGAGCGTCCGGCCTGACGAACTGTTGCGTGACGCCGACATTGCATTGTACCGGGCCAAAGCGCTAGGCAAGGGGCGGTACGTCATCTTCGACCCAGTGATGAACGAGCAGGCACAGGAACTGGTGCGGGTTGAAGCCGAGCTGCACCACGCTATCGAACGTGAGGAGCTGCGGCGCTAGTCCCAATAGGTTGTAGGGTCGTCAGCCTAACGCGCGATGAAGATATAGGCGGTGTAGAGCACGACGATCACCGCCAGGAAGATCAGCCCGAAGAGCTGCAGCCGCCGGGCATTGTCGTACACATCGGTACCGGCGGGAATGAGGACCTTGTCTTCGAAGCCGGCGAGTTGGAGGCGGTGGATGCGGTCGTCGGAAGGCGGGGCAGGCTCGTTCTCCTCCAGAACCACATCGTGGTGGCCGTGGTCGAACTCGACCTCGGTATAGGGGATCATCTGCACGGTAATTTCGGCCAGCACGACGCGCGTGTCCACCCCGGTTTTGGCGTTGACCTGTGCTAGCAGCGGCTGCAAGGCTTGGACCTCCGACCATTCGCGCTTGAGGCCCTTTGATCGTTCGTTGTACACCTGGGTCAGGGCGACTTCATGGCGCAGGGCGTCTTCATCCAGGTTGGGCAGATCGTCATGGGCTGCGTGTTCGACGGCGGTGCGGTGCCACTGAAAGACCTTGCGCTGCACCAGCCTTCCAACGCCCTGGCATAGTTCGCAGCGCAACGCACCGGCACCGCCACAGGTTGGGCAGGGCACAAGTGTTTGCTTCATCTCGACCTGGTGACCGTCTGCAGCAGCTGCCTCATCCTTGCGGCGACTGACGGTGGTTTGCTCGTGCACGCCCATGTCGGCCGGCTGGCCGGGGTTGACGGCGACGGTGCGGAGCACACGGCGGGTGCCTTTGCACTCGTTGCAGACCGCTTGACCTTCGCCATTACAGCGCTCACACTTTAGCACTCGTTCCGAGCCGGGGATAATCTCGGTCTTGCCCGGATCATCACTCCAGTCGTGGGGCTTGGGCAGCTTCATCGTCCACCGGTCTTGCTCGCGCTGAACCTTGAAATGGGTCTCTTCGGTGTCGGGCTCTTCGATGGTGTTGGGCGGTGTCCGCGTTTCGAGCAACACATGCATCTGGTAGAAGTAGACGTTGCGCGAACTGACCGAGCGAAGGTTGATGATGCGTCCCAGGTGCTGGCGGCGAAACTCCCAGAATTTGCCCTGCATGCTCCACTGGTCAAGCAGCTTGGCCAGTGCCAACGGATCGCGTAGCCGCTCGGCACGGGCATGCGCCCGCTCGACCGGCTCACGCACCAGATCGGGTCCGAGCACGGCTTCGACCTCCGACTCAAGCACGCCTGCCGACTGATAGGTAGAGGCCGTGTTGATCGCGCGGAAGGCGGTGACCTCGGGCAGGGGTGTCGAGCGGTCCAGCAGGACGCCCGCGCGCTGCAGGGCCCGGTCGATCGCTTCGGTAGCTGCGGCAGCAGTGGGATAGCGTTTTTTGGGATCGATGGCCAACAGCGTTTGAAAGATTTTATCGATCTCGGGGGGCAGATCAACACCGCGCGCCCCTAACGGCAAGATGTTGCCGAAGACATAATCGGGATGCGACGGCTGTTGTTGCCAGGGGAGTTCACCGGTTAACATAAAGTAAAAGATGACGCCCAGGCCATACAAATCGGAGACGGCGGTGACGGCCGTCGCGGATTGGGCATGCTCGGGCGAAAAGAAGCCCGGCGTGCCCATAATGATATGGGTGGTGGTATGCGACTGCTGCGGTTGGCGCGCGATGCCGAAGTCGGTTAACAAGGCCCTCCCGCCGGCACTTTCCAGTAGCACGTTGCCGGGTGCTACATCGCGGTGCACGATGCCTTGGCTATGGGCGAAGTCGAGTGCCGTGCCGATCTGGCGGAAGATGCTAAAGGCTTCTTTGAGTGACAGACGCTGGTGCTTAGCCATATACTGGCGCAACGAGCCGCCTGATACCAGTTCCATGATCGTATATAAGAAGTTACCCGCCTGTCCATGATCATAGACGGCCACGATATGCGGATGGCGGAGCTGCGCGGTCAGCTCGGCCTCGCGGCCAAAGCGCATAGTGCTTTCCTCATCCTGACTCAGCAGGATTTTAACGGCCACCTCACGTTCGCGGAGAAAGCGATGGCGTCCCCGCCATACCAAGCTGGTCGCACCACGCCCAAGCTCGGCTTCAAGTAGGTAGTTGCCGATGGCTCGGGGCGTATTAATCACGCTGCGCTGTTCGATCATGGCATTGGCAGTATACCATGGAGGGTCGTGTCGCTAGCACGGATGATCGTATGCCAGGGCTCTTTGAGATGGTACACTACACCTTGATATTTGATTGGCAGTAGGTGGCGCATGGATGTTCAAGATATGCAACCAACCGTTGTGCGAACGGGCCGTGGACTTTCCATTGCTGGTACACGTATTACACTCTATGATGTGATGGATTATGTAGAAGCTGAGTGGCCGCCTGCGCTGATACAGCACTGGCTTAATCTCACCGATCAACAAATAGCAGATGTTCTGACGTACATTGCTGATCATCACGACGAAGTTGAGGCCGAGTATCAGCAGGTGCTGCAGCATGCGGATGAGGTTCGGGCCTCCTGGGAAGAGCGTAATCACGAGCGTCTCGCGAAAATTGCTGCGTTGCCACCAAAACCTGGGTATGAAGCGGCGATTGCTAAACTGCGGGCACGTAAAACCGAACTAGATTTAGCTTGATACCTTTATTGGTCGATCATAATATTGAAGGACAAGTAGCACTATTATGGGGCGCTCTTACCACTGAAGGATGGCTTGATGTCGTTCCAATGCGGCTCATGCGCTTTGAGGATGTCGCATTGGCCCACGATAGTACTGATCGTGAGGTATGGCGGCTTGTACAAGCGCGGGGGATGTTGCTGCTAACGGCTAATCGAAATATGGACGGCGAGGATTCACTGGAGCAAACCATCCGAGCAGAAAATACGAGTACGGCACTTCCAGTCATTACGATTAGTACGATTGGTCGTATGGTAGAAGCGCCATACCGTATTCGTTGTGCGACACGTCTGGCTGAAATTGTTATCTATTTGTCGAATTACTTGGGCACGGGCCGGTTATTTATTCCGTAACTATGCCTTTGCCAACGCTGACTCGAGGTCCGCGATCAAATCTTGGGCATCTTCAATCCCGATCGACAGCCGTAGCAATCCGTCACCGATGCCCAGTCCGGCACGCTGCTCGGGGGTGAGATCACGGTGCGAGGCGACGACCGGATAGGTTACCAGGGAGTAGATATCGCCTAGCGAGGTCGCGGGCAAGAAGAGTTCGAGGGCATCCATGAAGCGGAAGACCGCAGTTCGCTCCGGGGGGCGCAAGTCAAAGGCGATCATCGCACCGCCGCAGTCACCGAACAGTTGCTGGGCCAGCTCGTGTTGTGGATGGCACGGCAGGCCGGGGTAGTAGACTTGGGCAACCTGCGGCTGTTCAGTGAGCCAGGTGGCGACCGCACGGGCGTTGGTGCATTGTTGGCGAAAGCGCAAGCTCAGGGTTTTGACACCACGGGCCAGCAGGCGGGCGTCAAAGGGGCCGAGCACCGCGCCCAGTAGCTTGGAATAGGTGCGCAGGTTATCGAGCGGCAAGCGGCTGCGTGCTGCTACTACGCCGCCGATCACGTCGCCATGGCCGCCTAGATACTTGGTTGCGCTATGGACC
>JACDGP010000133.1 GCA_013821605.1 Herpetosiphonaceae bacterium | reverse complement strand
TCGCTGTTCCGGAATCCGGCTTCGGTGATGAGAGCATTCGTAGCATCTCATCGGATCTCCCTCCTTCCTTAAGCTGCGAGGTGCAGAGTGATGTTCTGCAATCGTGGGATTATATCGGGCTTTACGCCAGTGTGCCTTCGACTACTATGCCATCTTGGAGGCTGAGCGATCGATTGGCGTAGTCACGAACGCTGAGGTCATGGGTAGCAGCAACGATTGCTACGCCCGAAGAGGCAGCGATATGGGCCAGCAGCTGCCAGATGCTGGCGGCGGTAGCGGTATCCAAGCTGCCGGTTGGCTCGTCGGCGAGGATGAGGCGTGGTTCGCCTGCCAGGGCGCGTGCAACGGCAACTCGTTGTTGCTGACCGCCGGAAAGCTCGTAGACGCGGTGGGCGGCGCGATCAGCGACGTGAACGAGTTCCAATGCTTCGAGGGCACGGTGCTGGCGGCGAGACCAACGCCAGCCCATCAGGTGCAATGGGAGCTCGACGTTTTCGAGGGCGGAGAGCGTGGGGATCAGGCCGTAGGATTGGAAGATGAAGCCAAGCTGTTCGCGCCGCAGGCGGGTCATCTGCCGGTCGCTATAGGTCGCCAGATCGGTGCCACCAATGCGCACACTCCCGGCGGTAGGCCGGTCCAGGCCACCGAGCAGATTTAGCAAGGTTGTTTTGCCGGAGCCGGAGCGGCCCGTGAGCGCGACAAATTCGCCCGGCGCGACGGCCAAATCGACGCCGGCAACCGCATCAACCTGGCCATCCCCGGATGGATATGAACGCCATAGCCCGCGTGCTTCAAGCACCACGTTCGGCACCTGTCGCTCCTTCCACTGCAATGCTGCGGATGACAACGCCATCGGCTACACGCTCAATGGTGACGCGACCGCGCATGCCAAGCTCCTCGACAACATCGGCCGGGAGCTGGAGGCGTCCCGCAGCGTCCAAGACGGTGTACTCAACGTGTGTGGCTACGTTCTCGGCACTGCTTTCAACATCAATGTGACGTACGGTTTCGGTACTCGTGCGACCGTCGCGAATGCCGACCACGCGATCAACATGTTCCTTGATCGATGGATCGTGACTCACAATGACAACCGTCTTGCCAAGTTCGTTTGTAAGGCGCGCAAATAGGTCGAAGATATGAGCAGCGGTGCGCACATCAAGTTCACCGGTAGGCTCGTCGGCCAAGATCAGCGGCGGGTCATTGGCAAGCGCAATCGCCAAAGCGAGCCGTTGTTGCTCGCCGCCCGAAAGTGCGGTCAGACGGTGGCTGGCACGCTGGCTCAGTCCGACGATCTCTAAGAGTTCACGGGCACGGGTGCGGCGGAAGCGGAGGCCGGCCCCGGCGACCAACATCGGTAGCTCGACATTTTTGAGCGCACTCAGGTAGGGTAGCAGATTGCGGCCAGTTTGCTGCCAGACGAAACCGGTCGTGTGCCGGGTGTAACGCATCAAGCCAGGATCGTCAAGTGCCAGCAAATCGTGGCCGGCGACCGATACCTTACCGGCCGAAGGGCGGTCCAGGCCACCGAGAATTTGTAGCAAGGTTGATTTGCCGCTGCCGCTCTTGCCAACGATCCCAACCAGTTCGCCCTGGGCGATCTCCAAATCAAGGCCTTGGAGTGCCACGACCTCGATTTCGGCCAGTTTATAAATCTTGACGAGATTATCGCAAAGGATAAGAGGCATAGTCGTGTTCATACAAGCTCCTGGCCAAGCTTGATCGCTTCATGAATACGCAGCCGCCGCAGAAGGAACAGCGTTGCTATCAGCGTCGCAAGCAACATAGCGCCTAGGATTAGGAGCAGGCGACCGATTTCAGCCCAGGCAATCACGACGATAAAGGCGGGAGTACGGGCCTCAATGGTATTGCCAAGCTGGTAGAAAGGGACGAAGAGCCGGGCGGCCGCGACGCCTAGCGCAGTGCCGGCCACAGCACTCGTCAAAATCAGAAAGCAGAGTTCGAAGGCCAGCAGCCAGCCGAGCTGGAGCAGCGAGAGGCCGGCAGCGCGCAGTACGCCGATCTCGACCATCCGCCGACGGAAGGAAAACAGGCTGTATAGGAGCAGTGCGAGCATCGTTAGGCCGGCAGAGGCAACGAATCCCAGCGATAGAAGACCGACGAAGCCGGTGCGCTCCGGTCGTGCTTGGGCGGCGGCGACGAGTGCGTGAGCATCTTGCACATTGTCAACATTGAAACCTGCTTGGGTGAAGGCGGCGACTACGGCATCCGGCGTGGCGCCGGGCGCTAGCTGGAGCAGAACATCGAAGTGCGCAGGATCATTGAGCAATGTGACATAATCAAAATTGGCAATGAACGTGTAGGTGCCGGGCTTTTGATACACCGTCGGGAAATTATCCGCAATGGCACGGATGATGAATTGGCGTTCGCCGGTCTCGCCGGGCGAGCTGGTAATGGCGAGCGTCAGTGGATCGCCAAGATTAAGGCGTGCGGCTTGGAGAAATGCGCGGTTGACGATAACGGCCTGAGGCTCAGCGGCGAGTACGTTCATCAGGTGACCGAGCGAATCGCCATTGCCGGCAAGATCGGGACGCCACCACCCCGTCTGCGTGAAGCCCGCACGGTCAAGCGCAATCAGCGTGCCGGGTGCTCCGACGCCGGTGCCAACGGTGGCCATGACATCATTGTGGAGCATACGGCTCCAAGCGCGGACGTCGGCAATTTTGCCGTATTCCCAGGGTGGTAATGAGGTCCAACGTTCCTCGGCGAGCGACTGCTGAGCATGGTCGGTAACGCGGAACGCCCCACCCGTGGCAAACAGGATACGGTCAGTATCGTTGCGGTCGAGCGTCGTCGCCATGGAGGCACTGAAGGAGCCTAGGGCGAGGGTGAGGACCGTCAGGAGCACGATACTGCGGCTTTGCTCCGGTGAGCGATGGAGGTGCCGAAGGGCAAGCAGGGTTGTGGCACCGATGAAGTGCCGGCCTAGCCACGCCAGTAGGCCGGCTACCGTTGAGAAGCAGCGCGCGGCGACCAGTGAGCTGCCCAGGAGTGCCGTGGCCGGCAGCAGCAGGCTCAGCGGGTTGCTGAAGGGGTCAGCATTGGCCGCGCCTAACGCAACGAGCGATCCTTGGCGGCGCAACACATAATAGCCGTACGCTGCCGCCAAAAGAATCAACACGTCGAGATATAGGCGCTGCCAGAGTGGTTGCTGCACCGAGCGCACGATTTGTTGCTGATAGGAAACGAGTGTTTGCTGGGCCGCGACGACGACCGGCAGGAGGCCAAGTACGAGTGTTGCAAGCAGTACGCCGAGTGCCAGTTGACCGGTCGCGATGGTCATGGTGATTGGTAGGGTGTTGGCTGTACCGAAGCGCAAAAAGGCCTGGGTCCGACCGATCAGCAACGCCGCGCCGAAGGCCGCAAACGGACCGAGTACGAGCGGCAGCAGATCGACCACTGCGCCCTCAACCAGATATGCAGCAAGAATTTGACTGCGGCTGGCACCACGTCCTTTCAGAACTGCGATCTCCGCGCGCTGGCGTTCAGCAAACAAGCTGCCGGTCGAAACGATATAAAGCACCACGATCAGAAGCGTCGGAATGCTGAAGATATACAGCAGTGTGCGGAGCGTCGTCGCACGTTGCTGAAAGTCGGCGAGGTACTGGTCCGGAGATTCGATGTCAACGCGGCCACCTAAGAGGCGTGCCGCGCGACTAGGCAGTTCCGCAAATGCACCACGCGCTTGGGCTGCGTTGCTGATGGTGACGGCTTGGCGCGGGAACTGAGTATACCAAAGTAAGCTATACCAGGCTGAGGCACCAAGTTGAGGGGCCACGGCGGAGATGAAGGTCGCACGGGGCAGAATGAAAACATCGTCGTAGGCAAAGGGCTGCAGCGGCCAGTGCGGCTGATCCGCTGCGCTGACCGCGCCGCCTTTAGGCCGCCAAATGCCGTTCACGGTCACTGGGAGCTGTGGATCACCCAAATCGGCACTGCCGTGTACCACCAAGCGGTCACCGAGGCGCAGACCATATTTATTGACGAACGATTGGCTGACCAGCACATCAAGTGGCTCACCCACTCCATGGGTCGCGGGCAACCTACCTTCGACGAGTTCTATACGGTTGGCCAACGAGTCGTCGAAGCCGAGTGCAGCATAGGCGATGAGTTCGTTGCCTAGATCGCCCGCCGGGTTGGCCGGGGTTAGGCGCAGCTTGTCGCTGTACACAAAGCTTTGTACGGGGGTGATGGGTAGACCGGCTACCGAGCCGGCATCATGCGTGATATAGGTGTCAGCCGCCGTGAAGCCGCCGGTTGTTACCGGGCCGTAGAGCGAGGTGAAATGCTTAAGCAGCAGACTGTTGCGTTGTCGTTGCTCGGTCCCAGGAGTCAGTAATGACTCCTGTAATAGATGGCTATTGACACCATCCGCGTAGAGGGGAACGACCAGAAAGAGCATCAACGCCAAGAGATGGCCGGCGGCAATGAATGCCACCAGTGTCAGGTGGTGTCCAATGCGTTCGAAGGGCAGCGAGGCCACGATGCGGGTCGCAGCCAATCGGCGACGGAGCGAGGCAAAGCGGTCCGGGCTTATGCCCTTGCTTGACAGCCTGCTGCGGCGGTTGGTGTTAGTGCTCACTGACTTGTTGTCCTGCTTGAAGACCCGATTTGATCTCAACGATGCCCTCGGTCTCAATGCCAGTCTCGACAAAAACGCGCCGTAGATTGCCGTTTTCGATGAGCAAGACGTAGTGCCGATCACCGATCGTCTTGATGGTGGCGGATGGGAGTGTGAGTACATTCGTAGCACGGCCTAAGACCGCAACCGCCTTGAACGTGTCGCCTAGATTGAGTTTCGGCTGGGGCGTAGATGCATTCGTGACAGGTTCTACAATCCAGCCATCAGGGTTGGCATCACCGGCCTTACCGGTTACTTTGCCTTTAAAGATGAGTTTGTCGGTAGCGAACTCCCGAAATTCGATCTCCTGCCCTTCGCTAATATGGGCACCCTGGGCTCCACTAAACTCAGCCAGGACGATCAGTTGCTCGGAGCCGATGATCGTAGCGACCGGTTTGTAGGCAGTGATCTCACTACCAGGGTTAGCACTAATCTTCCTTACACGACCATTGTAGGGCGCTGTCACCAACAAATCTTTCTGCTCGGTCTGCAGCCTTTGAAGTGCCAAGCGCGTTCGGTCAGTTTCTTTGTCGGCTATATCAATGTCAAGTTGCGGCGATTTTTTGTCGCGCGCATTACGGGCACGAAGTTCAGCGAGTTGGACGTCGATCTGAGCCAGGCCGATTTGGTACTCAAGGTCGGTCTGCTCAAGGCGAGCGAGGATCTGGCCTTGTTTCACCTCGTCACCAACGGCGACATCAATGCGGGCGATGCGCCCATCGCGCCGAAAAAAAAGGTCGTTGGTGAGCTTAGGCACGATCGTCGCCCGGCCCGAGGCTGCGTTAACGAGATCGTGGCGCTCGACGGTTCGAACCGCGCTAGGGTCGTAGGGTGGTCGTGTCGGTACCGCCGTTGGCGTCGGCCCTTCGGCGGGCGTCGCAACCAGTTGTGGGCCGCAGGCACTGAGTACCAGCAGGAGCAACAGGAACCTGCGAAGCTGCCAGCCAGAGTGCATGCTGGAGCGGGATGTACGGCTGATAAGGGTACCTCGGTCGGTCATCTTGTTACCCAGCTATAGGGGTGCTCGATCCACCGTTTGATCTGCTGGAGGAAGCGCGCAGCCGGAGCACCATCAACGACGCGGTGATCGAAGGTGAGGCTGAGCGCCATCATTTTGCGCACCCCGACTTTTTCAGTCACTTCATTAATAAGCTGAAGGCGTGGAACGATGCGCCCGACACCGAGAATAGCACACTCCGGCAGATTAATGATCGGTGTAAAGGCGTCGATCTCATACATGCCCAAATTGGTGATGGTAAAGGTGCTGCCGCGCAGATCATCCGGTGCAGCACGACCCAGCCGCGCCTGTTCAACCAGTCGCGCACTTTCGATGGCGATTTGCCCAACCGATTTGCTGTGGGCATCGCGTACAACGGGCACCATGAGGCCACGCTCAGTGTCGACGGCCACACCAATATGCACTGCACTATGGAGAACGATAGCATCATCACGTAGCGTAGCATTCAGGGCCGGATGGTCACGCAGGGCAAGTGCAACCAAGCGGGTGAGCAGATCGGTATAGGATGGTACGGACTGAGCAGCCGAATCGGCGTCGGCCTTGATCTTGGCGCGCAACTCCACGAGTTCGGTGACATCCGCTTCGGTTGTGAGGGTCACAGGTGCAGTCGTATGCGCACTGGTGGCCATGCGCTCGGCCGTAAGGCGGCGAATCGGCGTGAGCGGAGCAGGCGCTGTTTGGTCTATAGGCGGAGGAGCCATCTTCGACGCGGCTGCCGCATCAACATCAGCGCGTGAGATGTGCTTTGACCCCTGGGTCGCCGAACGCGCAGCAGCGAGTTCAGCGAGATCGATGCCAGTTTCGGCGGCAACGCGCCGGGCGAGGGGCGTTGCGCGCACGGTTGGAGCTGGTGGCTGAGAGGCCGCACGTACGTCGCGCTCAACGATACGGCCGTGCTTGCCGCTCCCCGAGAGCGTTTGCCAGTCGACGTCCATCTCGCGAGCGATGCGACGAGCACGCGGGCTGATAGCCCGCTTGTCAGGCTCCCCCAGAACTGTGGAGGGCGCCGGCTCGTTCGCAGTTGCACCGTGACCATCGCTGCCAGCATCCCGTGGGGGAGGCGTCGTGGCAGGCGTATCAAGCTTGGTCGCCGCAGCCTGCCAGGGTACGGCTTCACCGGGCTGGAGCAGGTAGGCCATGGTCGCCCCGACCTTTACATCAACATCGGGGGTCGGTGCGTCCGGTGGAATACGCAGAATGCCGCTGTCGATGGCCTCGACTTCGAGCACTGCTTTGTCACTTTCAATGGTAAACAGGTTCTCGCCGACCTGCACCCTGTCGCCATCATGTTTGAGCCATTCGACCAGCCGGCCGGTCTCCATGGTCCAGCCCATGCGTGGCATGACCACCTCAACCGCCATCTGATCCTCCAGATTCTAAGGCTATTACGGGTCGCGCAATAGCAGGACTATTCTGCAAGTAGATCACGAATGGCCTCCACAATGCGCTTGGTGTTTGGAATAACGGCAGCTTCGAGTGATGGGCTATAGGGTGTCGGTGTATGAACTCCATTCAAACGCGCGATGGGCGCGTCAAGGTCATTGAAGGCAAGCGCCATGACTTGTGCTGCGATCTCGGCGCCAATCCCACTGGGGGCAAAATCTTCGTCCACGATCAGGAGTCTGCCGGTTTTGTGGACCGATTCGAGAATCGTGTCGATATCCAGGGGCGCAAGCGTGCGTGGGTCGATCACCTCGACAGCAATGCCCTCACCTGCAAGCTCGGCACAGGCTTCCAACGTCCGGTTGACCATGGCGGCGATGGCGACGACCGTGGCATCACTGCCTGCGAGCCGGATCTCGGCCTGACCGAAAGGGATCAGATACTCTTCCTCCGGCACAGGTCCCTTGGAGTTGAGCAGCGCTTTATGCTCCAAGAAGAAAACTGGATCGTCCGAGCGGATCGCCGTTTTGAGCAGACCTTTCGCATCACGCGGCGTCGTCGGCACTACGACGCGAAAGCCAGGTAGATGAGTGAAGATCGGATAATAGTTGCCGGAATGGTGCGTGGCCGATGCGCCAACGATGCCGATTGAGCCGCGAAAGACGATCGGCATCGGTACACGTCCGTCGCTCATATATTGAATCTTGGCGGTCTGGTTAATCAGTTCGCCCATGCCATCCAGAAGAAAATCCAGAAACATGAAGTCAACAACCGGGCGTGCACCGGTCATGGCGGCACCGGTACACAGGCCGGTAAAGCCGCGCTCGGAGATGGGAGTATCGCGCAGACGCTCGGGACCATAGAGTTCATACAAGCCCGTGGTCGTGTTGAAATTGCCACCCCGCGCGCCGATGCCTTCACCCACGACAAAGATCGAGGGGTCGCGTGCCATTTCTTCGGTCAGCCCTTCGCGGGCGGCGTTGGTAAACGTCATCTCTCGCATCTATGTGTCGCTCACTTTGCACTGAATATATGGTCGGCAGCGGTTGCCGGATCGGGCCAGGGACTGTTTTGAGCGAAGGCGAGTGCATCAGTTGCGAGCTCCTCTACTTCGGCATCGATGCGTGCCAGTTCGTCGGTGATCACATGACCATCGGCCAGTACGTGCCGGCGAAAGGTGGTGATCGGGTCGCGCGTCCGCCATTCATCAACCTCTTCGCGCGTGCGATACCCCGCGTCGCGCATGCCTTCGGAATGGCTGCGGGTGCGATAGGTACGACATTCGAGCAGGGTCGGTCCCTCACCAGCCCGTGCGCGCCGTACGGCCTCGGCGGCTGCATGCCAGACCGCCAGCACGTCGTTGCCATCAACAGCGATACCCGGCAGACCGTAGATAGCACCCCGCGCGGCGACATCGGTGTTGCGGGTCGCGGAGGCAAACGGTACCTCCGTCGCATACATATTGTTTTCACAGACGAAGATCACCGGCAAGTCCCAGATCGAGGCCATGTTGATGCCCTCGTGAAAGGCACCGTTGTTAACGGCACCATCGCCAAAGAAGGCAACACCGACACGGTCGGTCTTGAGCAATTTGAAGCTGTACCCAGCACCCGCCGCCATCAACATCGAAGGCCCGACGATGCCGCTGGTGCCCATGAGTCCAACTTCGGGAGCGAAGAGATGCATACTACCGCCACGGCCATGCGAGCAACCGGTTACACGACCGAAGAGTTCGGCCATGAGTTCGCGTGGTGTGACTCCTTTGGCCAGTGCATGGCCATGACCGCGATGCGTGCTGAAAATCGCATCGTCAATGCGAAGATGTGCGCAGACCCCCGTAGCCACGGCCTCCTCGCCAATGTAGGTGTGGCAGGCACCGTGAATAAGACCACTTAAATAGGCCTTGGCAAGTTGCTCCTCAGTACGGCGGATGACGACCATCGTCCGGTAGAGCGCAAGCAGGACTTGTTTGTCGGGCAGGGTCCCCAGTTCGCCCGGGTTATCTGATAAAGCGTGTGTTGTTGTGCTTTCCAAGATTGTTACCTCTCTCTATGATTCTGGCGAGGGCCGATGATCGTACCCCACTCATTACCAGCTATGTGTCCCCCCTGCGTTGAGTGCGAGATTGCCGCCGTCGACTGGCAAGAGTGCACCGGTCACCATCGCTGCGGCATCGGAGGCGAGAAAGACGGCCGGTCCCACGATGTCTTGCACTTCACCGAGCCGGTTCATGGGAATGCCGACCAGGAAACGGTTGACCAGAGTATCCGAATCGAAGCGTGGATCGTCGATCAACGCTTGTAACGGTGGCGTGAGGAATTGACAAGGCAGGATGGCATTAACACGAATTCTGTGGTGCGCCCACTCGACGGCCATTTCACGGGTCATCTGCACGACCGCCCCTTTGCTGGCGCTATACACGAAGTTGCCACGACCGAGGGCCGTTACGCCAGCGATTGAGGCGATGTTGATGATACTGCCACCGTGTCCTTGCCGAATCATACGTTGCCCAGCTGCCTGGGCACATAAGAAGTATCCGGTGCTGTTAACCGTCATCACCTTGTTCCACTCATCAAGGCTGATTTCCTCAGGACGAGCGTGGCTGGGAGCGAAGGCCGCGTTCACATGAATCTCTACATGGCCAAAGGAGCGGTCAACCTGCTCCCAGAGGTGAGTAATGTCGTCGGGCTGTGATACGTCGCAACGCACCGCGAGAGCTTTGCGGCCAAGCGCTGTAATTTGCTCAACCGTCTTGGTCAGGCCGTCGGCGTTGATATCGACACACACAACGTCGGCACCATACTCGGCCATTCCGATCGCCATGGCCTGGGCCAGACCAGAGGCCGCCCCGGTCAGTACGGCGACGCGACCATCAAGGTCAAATAGATGACGAGCCATTGTGCTTAGATCCCCCATGCGAAGGTCGATAGAATCTCAGGACCTTGGGCTGTGACCAGCACCATCTTTTCCGAGCGGGCCCCAAAGCTTCCACCGGCTCCTTCATAGGCGCCAGGCTCGACCGAAAAAACCATGCCGGGCTCGATGGGCGTTTGGTCATAGGGCACCAGGCGGGGGAGCTCGTTGACCGTTACGCCGATCTGGTGACCGGCATAGTGGGCGACGGGCAGGCCATGCGCTTGAAAGGCGGTCTCGGCGGCAGCATACGCGTCGGACGCGCGATTGCCCGGACGAAGTGCGTCCATCGCCGCTTCACAGGCGGCTTGTGAGGCCCTGGTAAATTTCAACTGGTTGGAGGTGGGTGATGCGCCGCCCATCAGATAGGTATTGGTGCAATCGAACCAGTAGCCGTTGACGCGACCGCTGATATCCATCAGGGCGGCATCACCGGCTGCGGTTTGACGCTCACGCGGCCCATTGGGGTATTCAACGACTGTAACGCGCGGTCCGGTCACGAGCTCGCCGCTGATCGGTATCTCGCGACCGGCAGCACAGTGCACATGGGCGATGATATCGCCCCACATGGTGAACTCCGTTTGTTGTGGTTGCCGGGCAAGTTCGGCCAGACGGCGCTGGGCGACGTCACCAAGCTGTGCCGCATGGCGTAGCAGGCGGATCTCGCGTTCGGTCTTGATCAAGCGGGCCTGCTCTAAAGGAGCAGCAGCTTCCCCGAGCACGAGATGGGGAAATTGCGCGTGGAGCAGCTGTCCAACAGCGTAGGGCAGGGTGCGGCCCTCGATGGCGATCCGGCCTGTGGAGTTGTCTAGCCCGGCCTGGGTCAGCGCATGTGCGATGGTCGCTAGATAGGCTGCCTCAAAGTCGGTCGGCTGCAACGTGTTGAAACCTTCAAAGGTGAGGATGTCGAAGTGCGGAGCAGCGGCTTGGGCTGCAGCCGCTGTCCCTGCTGCAACGAGGAGGCAGTTGGTAGCATCACGGGTCCCGATCAGTGCAAGGGCCGAACCGTATGCTAGCTCGGTGTGCGCTCCGACCGGAATTGGCACGGTGTAACCGCTGGCATAAGTGACGTTGCCAAGCGACGAAAGCAAGGCGAAGTCGTACCCTGCAGCGCGTAGGGCCGTGCGCGTGCGCTCAAGCTCGGCGTTGGCCGGCCTGGGTAGCAGTGTAGCGATGGCAGTTGTAGCGTGCATGTACAGATCCTATTCCATCGTATTGGTGAGCATCGAGGTCAGGCCGCCGTCAACGAAAAGGTTGGCTCCGGTGACATAGCTGGCATCGTCGGTGCAGAGCCATGCGACCATGCTTGCGACTTCGCGGGCAGTCCCCAAACGACCGGCAGCCGTATTATTGCGCCAATGCGCGGTCATGGCATCGGGGTTGGTAGAGGCAGCCAGCGCCTCGTCCCAGATGCGCGTGGCAATCGAGCCGGGACAGACCGCGTTCACGCGAATCCCCTGCCGGCCAAACTCATTGGCAAGACTGCGCGTCATGGCACTGATGCCTCCTTTCGAGGCAGCATAGGGCGTGGTGCCGGGTAGGGTTGCGACCGAGTGCACCGACGAGATGTTGATGATCGAGCCACCGCTCCCTTGCCCAACGAGCTGGGCGATGGCATAGCGGCAGCCGAGAAAAACACCGCGCAGGTTAATACTGATGACGCGCTCCCAATCGGCGAGGGTAGTTTCCAGGAAGGGCTTGTCCCAGTTAACACCAGCATTGTTGATCAGGATGTCAAGACGACCGTAGGTCGTGACGGCGGCCTGGATCATAGCGGCCGCATCTGCTTCTTCCGAAACGTCGGTTCGAACGAAGGTAGCGCGCGCACCGCGTCCCGTAAGAAGCTCGGTGAGCGCTACGCCACCTGCGGGCGCAACCTCCGCCACAATGATCGCCGCTCCTTCCGCGCTGAGGCGCTCGGCAATCGCCCAGCCGATGCCCGAACCGGCACCGGTGACGATCGCAACTTTGTCTTGCAAGTTCATGCGACCACCTCAAGCAACAGCAACTCAGATGAAAGTGTGGCCGGGAGCCGAATACGAATGCCGTGCTCGGCAAGTTCGCTCCCACGGTACCGCCGCATCTCGGCACGGTTGTCGAATGAGACGAGATAGTCACGCCCGAGGTCAAGGCCGCAGGGTCGCACGATGTAGCTTTCGTCGCCGACCTCCGCCAGCCGGAAGAGCGCGATGACGCAGCGCAGCCGGTCGGGTGCTGCATATTCCAGGACACACCAGGGCGTTGGGTCAAAGATCGGGAGCGGACCGGTGTGATGAACGACGCGGCAGCCTTGGAGCAGCGGACGGATATGCTGTTTATAGAGGTCGACCGCATGCAGGATACGAGCACGGTAGTGGGGATTGAGTTCTGCGAGGCTTGGAGCGATACCACGGAAAATCGGATGTGACATAATCACGTGGCGGAGCTGGGTGTCGAGGTCACCTTCGAGCATATGCTCACCCGTCTCGGTACCGAAGGTGCGCAGGCAGATCTCGGGCGGCAGCGCATAGGTCAGACCATATAGGATTTTAATGCCGCGCGGCGCTCGCATCCAATCCGACACCTCGGTGATCTGGAAGCGCCGCAAGATTTCCCAGTCGAGCCGGCCACCACCGCCGGCACAGTTTTCAAAGATCACGTTGGGGAAGCGTGCGCGCACATGGTCGAAGATACTGTAGAGCGCCTCACAATGGCGCCATAAGGTATTTTCGATGAAGCCGCCATAGCTCCGGTTGCCACCCTCGAAGACGGTCGTATTGTAATCCAGGCGAAACATATCGAGGTTATAGCGCTCGATGATCCGAATGATCTCGTCCTCCATCCAGCGCATAACTGCCGGATGGGCCAGGTCAAGGGCGCGACCGCCGGCTACCGGCTGCTCATTGCGTGTCATGACCCAATCGGCATGCGCTTGCCGGAGCTGTGCAGCGCGGCCAATCGACTCGATCTCGACCCACAGCCCGAAGAGCATACCGCGCTCGTGGGCATGCGCCACCACCGGTTCGAGGCCGGCAGGCAACCATGACCCGGCGTACCAGTCGCCAACATTATCGGCCCAGACGTTGGGCTCAGGGCCATACCAGCCGGCATCAACCACAAACATTTCGGTACCCACCTCGGCTGCGATATCGATCTCGTGCTTGATCCCGGCCTCGCTTTCGCGGTCGCAGATATAGCCACGATGATTCGCCTCGATACGCTGATGGCGGTCGAGTAGTTGCGGTGGCATGATGACCTCGCGGACATGAGTGTGAGCTGCTTGCGCACAGGTATCGAGATCGCTGTGAAAAAGACCCAGATGCAGGACGGGTGTGCGTACCACCTCGTCAGGATCGATCACGCGCAGCGCCTGGTCGGCACTGTCCGGCCCCAGCGCAAAAGTGAGCGACGTCCAGGGAGGTTCTAATTTGCGCGTACCACGCTCTTGCTTGCGGCAATGTAGGTCCATACGCCAGTTCCCGCTCCAGCCCAACTCGGCCCACAAGATTTCGCCGTTCGCGCGGTTACGCAGGACAAAGGCCGGGCGGCTCCAACCCGAGCGGCCCTGGCGACCCCCATCGAATGTTTTCACGCCCTCTTGTAATGGCTCCCACCAGAAGTCGCCCTCCTCGCCCCAGTGGACTTGGTGGTTGTAGGCGACCTCGAACGGGCTGGGCGCGCCGGGGGGTATATGCTCGTCGGCCCGATGGTTCCAGATCAGCCCGTTCCAGGGTGCGAGGGCTGAGAGGGCCAGTGGTCGCTCACCGGTGTTGGTGATCTCAAGCCAACGCAGCATGAAGGGGCTGCCATCGATGCGCGTGTGCACGGCCACATCGACAGGCTGCCGGGTATGGTGCAGCCGGATCACCGCATGGCGTACCGGACGACCGTCGCCACGGAAGCCGGAGCTATCAGCCTCTTCGGTGGCAGCCAGCCATTGCCAATCATGGTCGAGCGTTTCCCCGTTGATGCCCAAACGAAAGGCCTCGGCCGGAAGGTGGGGGGCCGTGTCGCTGAACCACTTGCTCCAGCGATAGTGCATCTCCGGTCGAATCCCACCATCGGAAGCCCACCAGCGACCCAGCAACCTACCGGCCACAAAGACCTCGTCATACACGAAAAGTCCCGATGTATAGCGCAGGTGCGGGAACTGGGTCTCAGGAACTATATCGATCACGAGAGCGCTATGGAGCGCCGAAGTTGCTGTGTTTGCCTGCATACCTGCTCCTCTCACCTTACACGTTGGAGTTACTCACCTGGTCCATGATCTCCACTCAGGTCGAAGCTGGAAGTACGACAGCCAACTCCGTTGCCAGAGCCTCGAGCGCGTGCCAGGTTTGATCGGCTACCGAGATACCTTCGCGGGTGCGTAGCGCGTGCGCACGCTGTTCGGGCTCGCCCGGCAAGAGCACCTCGGCATATCCAGCGGCCGGTGGTGACGCCGTGATCGCGGCACATAGCTGCTCTGCTTGGCCACGAAACTGGGCGAGGGGCGTGAAGGCCGTGATGTTGAGCGCAAGGAACAACGTACCGTTCCCACCATGATAGGCCGGCAGGGCGGATGGTGCCATGCCGGAGAGTGCACCGCCCAGCAGCTCGATCATGAGGCTCAGGCCGTAGCCTTTGTGACCGCCAAAAGGTAACAACACTCCACCATCATACAAGGCTTGCGGGTCTTGCGAGGGCTGACCGGCCCGATCGAGCACCAGTCCAGGGCCAATTTGTTCGCCTTTGGCTGCGGCTACCCGCACTTTGCCTTCGGCAATACCAGCGGTCGCAAAATCAACCAGCAGCGGTGCTTCGTCTGCACCCCGCGGTGCCGCGATGGCGAGCGGATTGGTGCCAAAGATGGCACCCCGACCGCCAAAGGGCGCGACAATGGACTCGGCATTACACACGGCAATACCGATCATGTCCGCCTGAGCGATCCGCTCAGCATACTCACCGAGACGCCCGATATGATTGCAGCGATCAATCACGACCGCGCCGAGCCCCTGCTCTTGAGCTATGGCAAGCACAGTCTCGGTTGCCAGATGGGCGGCGACCTGACCCCAGCCGCGTGCAGCATCAATATGAGCGACGGCACCGGTGCGTGCCGTCACGACCGGTTGGGCTACCGGTATGATCTGACCG
>JACDGP010000246.1 GCA_013821605.1 Herpetosiphonaceae bacterium | reverse complement strand
GATCGGAGGGTACGCCGTGTGGATCGGAGGGTACGCCGTGTGGATCGGAGGGTACGATCTGTAGATCGGAGGGGTCGTCCTTCGCCCGTTGGCCATCAACCGACCGCTCCACTGACGAACGATCGGCGTGGAGCAGCTCCTCCAATTGGATGCCGGGCGGGATCGTGATCGCCCGCAGGCGCTCGGGCACCACCTCAATGAACAGGACATTAGACAGGCGCTGACCGCCCCGCGTGATCACGTCGCGGAGTTCGGTGCGAATCACGCCAGCGTGCTCCTCCAGAAAATCCATCGCGAGCCGCACCTGAGGCAGGGTAAAGCCGAATTGCTCGGCGAACGAGGGCTGCGAGCGTTGCAGCGTATCGCCCTTGAAGCGTTTGTAATAGCCCAGGACGCGGCCGGTCTGCTCATCCTTCTCGATGCGCGGGCGATACCAGTAGACGATCTCACTGAGGATGATCATGGCGACGGTGTGAGGCTTGCCGTTGGGGTAGCGCAGGTGGCGAAACCATTCGTGGGGCAGGATGTTGCCGTCCAGGTGTAGTTCACCCACGGCACACACGATCCTCTGCGCGCGCTCAGCTGACGTTGGTGCTGCCATGTGCAGCTCTCCTTAGGTTGACTTGGTGGTACGTACTGACAGCACCGATAATCATTACTTTCCCTACTTAAAGAAAAGAACTGATTATCGGTGAAAAGATGCTGTTGGGAGAGCTTCGCCTAACCGTTGGCTTCGACGCCCGAAGGAACGCGCTCACTCCCAGCCTGATCGAGGAACAGGACGTCAGTGGCTCGAATCACGGTGCGTTGCCGGCGCTCGCCCGTCTCTCCATCTTCCCAACTCTGGGTCGTTAAGCGCCCCACCACGCGCACGCGGCTGCCAGCGTGCAGAAACTCCGTGCATTGCTCACCGAGCCGGTCCCACGCCTCCACGCTGAACCACTCCGTCCCGTAGGCCGCCTGGTCGCCTTCAGTCCGCTGTGGATAGTGCGTCGCGATACGCAGGCGGACCACCTGGCCCGTACCCACCTGCCGCGCCTCAGGTTCCTGCCCGAGCCGCCCGATTAACTCCACCCGATTTACCGTTCCGTGAAAGCCTTCCATGATCGTTTCCTTTCTCCATGAGAACAAGGTGGGGGGCTGTTGTGAGCACGCGACGCGTGCTTAGGCCGCCGAATGGCTACGCCGGGTCGCCCTCCTACGGACACCGGTCAGATCGGTAGATACTGATGACCTTCCAGCCCGCTGGGAACTTGGCCAGCGTGGTGTCGTAACACTCAACCGCTGCTTGCCAGTGCCAGAGGCTCTTACTGACCATTGCTGCGCCACGCGGTATCGCTGCTTGGATATCTACACGTTGAAACGGGCCGGTCGGTTTGTAGTTCAACATGCGGTGCGGTTCAACCGTCGCGTTGTAGATGGTGGCCGGAATGTCCGCAACGGTATACAGGGCGGTGGGTGCCACCAGACGCAGCATCGCTGGTTGGTCGTTGTGTTGAATCGCCGCAATAAACTGCTGCTGGATCTCGTCTGCGCTCGGTGTATGACTCCCGCAGGCTGCGAGCACCACACCGAGCAGCAAGAGGACGAGCACACGCGCTCCCCGCCACTGCTGGCTGGCCGCTGTGTGTGCACGCGGCAGCGTCATGCGTCCTCCTCCAGTTCGAGAGCACCATCATCCAGCGATGGGTCCTGCACGTCTGTGAGCGCAGCTGTTCCGCTCGTCAAGCGATCTCCAGGTGCCATCTGGTCTCCGTCGGACGGCGCTTCTTGGAGACCAGCCGGATTGCGGCGCTCGTGCAGTTCCTCCAGTTTGGCCTCTAAAAAGAGCCGCCAGTAGATCAATCGCTCCTCAAGTTGCCGTTGTAACTCCGCGCGCCCGTGAGCCTGCGCACGCGCGCTCCTACTGGTCCCCTTCCCTTTGCCGTTGAACATGGCTGCCTCCTCTAGCGCATCACCGGAGCGATCAGCGCCGTCGTTTCCAGATCCGTGAGCGCAATCGTCAACTGCTCGACCTCCCCGCCAAACATCGCCACACACTCCCCGGCATTTGCCGTACGGATCGCCCGCAGGTCTTCGGGTTTCAGCCGGTCGCCATACAGCGCCTCGACACGCGCGGCATCCTGCCCTTCCAGGTGGAAGATCAGGCGAATACGCACGTTCTCGGCGGTCATCTGCCCGGCTCCCTCATCGCCCACCGACGAGTCAAACCAGGTCCCGATGTTCTGGTCCATCGTCCACATGCCTGCCCCTTCATTGCGCCACGTTTTGGTCGCCCGCCGCACATACTCACCTAGCGCTGGCACCTGGCGCATCACGAAGAACTCATCGATGCAGCCGATAAAATGCTGACGCGGGACGCCCCGCTGACCATGTTTGACATACTCATCCATCCCCGAAAAGATGGCGGAGTAATAGATCGGCCGAAGCTCCTTGGCGACCTCACGGAAGGAGTAGGCCGTGATCGGGTGGGAAAAATCCCACGCCAGGGTCGTCGGCTGATTCCACAAGCGCTGCCCTTCACTCGTTTTGAGCAGCAGGGTCAGTTCACGTAGGATCGACTGGCCCTCGACCACCCCATCGGCGACCACGCTGTGGAGGGCCGTGATCAGTGCCTCAAGCAGCGGGATAGGGTGACTGCCTGTGCGCATCGCGTGGAGGAACTCGCCCCCAATTCCGTAGAGGCGTTCAAGCGCTAGATCGACGGCGCGCAGTTCCATCGTCGTGAAGGGATACGGACGTAAGAGGACTTCATCGCCCTCTATGTACTCCGGACGGCCCAGGATCATCGCCAGCTTGGGCCGCACTGCTGCGAGTTGCCCCCCCAGGTCATCGGCGACCGGGTCGAGGATATTGATCGTCGCCTGGTCGCTGATCTCATAAAAGGCCCCCGCTGCGCCCACTGCATCGGTCAGCAGCTTCCCTTTCCCAATCGGATCAACAAACACGACCTGCGTGGGATGGTCGGCGGCTGCGGCTAAGCGGAGTAAGAGTGCGAGGATACTGGTCGTCTTGCCCGCGCCACTCACGCCGGCAATCAGCGCGTGCAGATTGCCCTGCGCCTCCTGCCATAACTGCCGGATGTGCGGCAAGCCGGTTGTGCCGATGCCCAGACACACCCCTTCCGTGCTCGCGGTCTTGCGCACGCCAAAGGGTGTTTTGGCCGCCAGGCCCAAAC
>JACDGP010000017.1 GCA_013821605.1 Herpetosiphonaceae bacterium | reverse complement strand
GGACAACACAAGGTCGGTAGCCGTCGCACCGGCAGCAAGACGGCCGGTCAAGCGCACACCGACAACCGCAGGCGTGAGCATGGCCAGTGGCTGACCGAGCAGCACGGCCTCCGCTTCGATCCCGCCGACGCCCCAACCTAGGACACCTAATCCGTTGATCATCGTCGTATGCGAGTCGGTACCCACAAGACTATCGGGATAGGCCACGGTCTCACCATCAGCTTCACGGGTGAGGACACCTGACGCCAGATATTCGAGGTTGACCTGATGCACGATACCGGTTGCCGGTGGTACTACACGGAAGCGGTCGAAGGCCTGCTGACCCCAGCGTAGGAACTCATAGCGCTCAATGTTGCGCTCGAACTCTAGCTCGGCGTTAAAGAGCAACGAGCCGGCAGTACCGTAAGCATCGACCTGCACCGAGTGATCGATGACGAGATCGGCTTGGACCAACGGATTGATTTTGGCGGGATCGCCGCCTAGCTGTTCCATGGCGTTGCGCATGGCCGCAAGATCGACGACGGCGGGGACACCGGTGAAATCTTGCAACAGGACGCGACCTGGCTTGAACTGGATTTCGCGCCGGCCGGCCGTCGCAGGGGTCCAACCTGCCAAGGCTGCCACTTCGTCGGGCGTCGTAAAGCCATCACCACAGTTGCGCAGCAGGGACTCGAGCACGACTTTGATCGAGAAGGGTAATGCCTCGATCTTGCCAACGCCTTGCTCCTCCAAAGCGGCCAACCGATAGATGATGTAGGTACGCTCACCGACGGTCAGTGGTGTGCGGGTGGATTGAGGATCGAAGGAGTCAGCCATGGACGCGTTCCTTTCTTGCAGCATTGCGCTTGTTCATTTTTTGTCGTTACACTGAGCCAATTATAGCGCGATGCAGCAAAAGGCTACAGCGGAGGTATCTATACAGCCTATAGGTACCATCTATAGCTGGGAGAATATGGTAGAGTCCGAGCCATGGACCAGGATATAAGCTCGCGTTTGCAAACAGCAATAGCACTACGGGCAGGGTTGCTCGACACGCGCCATGAAGCAGCACTGCGGTTGTTTAACGGCTTCTATGAGGGCTGTCCCGAGCTGGCGATCGATCTGTATGGCCGGACGCTCCTGTTGCATAACTATGCCGACGAGCCGGAGATGGCGCAGGAGCTCGTTGATAGAGCACAGGAGACACTACTCACAGAACTGCCATGGATCACGGCGGTTGCGGTTAAAACACGGCATGGCAGGAGCGACGCTCTCAAACGTGGAGTGGTGGTGTTTGGCACACCGGAAACCCTGACCAAGCGCGTGCGCGAAGATGGCGTCTGGTATGCCGTCGATCTGCTGCTTAATCGGGATGCCAGCCTGTATCTTGATACACGCAATCTGCGGGCGTGGGCACGGGAGCAGCTGGGCGAGAAAACTGTGTTGAACACGTTTGCGTATACGGGGAGTTTAGGCGTGGCGGCGCAGGCAGGTGGGGCACGGCGGGTCGTGCAGCTTGACCTTAACCGTAGCTTTTTGAATGTGGCAAAAACATCGTATACGCTGAACGGCTTTCCCATCGACAAAGCCAATTTCCAGGCCGGCGATTTTTGGACGCAGATTAACCAACTCAAACGCCGGGGCGAGCGCTTTGATTGCGTGTTTGTCGACCCGCCCTTTTTCGCCGCGACGACGAAGGGTACGGTCGATCTGCAGGCGAACGTCGGACGGGTGATCAACAAGGTCCGCCCGTTGATCGAAGACGGTGGTAGCCTCGTGGCCGTCAACAACGCGCTCTTTGTGAGTGGTGCAGCGTATCTTGAGGAGTTGGAGCGCTTGTGTGCCGATGGCTATCTGAGCCTTGAGCAGCTGATCCCGGTTCCAGACGATTTTACGGGCTATCCTGAAACACGGGTCGGGGTGGCACCGGTCGATCCCACTCCTTTCAATCATCCAACCAAGATTGCGGTGTTGCGGGTACGACGTAAGCAAGTTTGATGCGGCATAACGCGCAGCAGGTTGGCAAGGCACAACCTACACGCGGCACGATATGGGTGTGCTTGAGCGTTAGGCTGGCGGATGAGCTGTTAAGATGAGCATGAGTACCAGGGCAGCGGCGACCGTCGCAACACCAAGTACGGTCCAGCGGGCACGTCTTGTGATGGGAGCAGTGGTACCAGCCGGACGATCAAGCGTTCCGATCCAGCTGCCGAAGCGTGCGCCAGCCCAACCAGCGACAAGGGCCATGGCGAGGCTCATGCCAAGCATACCGGGTAACGTGCTCCGGTTAACAGGAGGATAGACCATCAGCGCGCCGATCAGTGGCAGATCACAGGCTACGAATACCAGGCCGGCTACGAGGTTACCGCTGATTAACGTACTCAAAGTAGATCCACGCGAGAGCCGGGTCGCGTACCAGATGTCCAAGGCTACCAGTGGTGGCAAGACCAGCAGGTGTGACGTATAGCTCATGGAGACTCCCGGTGCAAAGCCACCTAACGAGACAAGCAGCAACAGGCGTAGCCCGAGCACGAGCAGGCCAAGGAGTGTCGCAGTTCCGGCACGCCGCAGGGCATGGAGGGTAAAGGTGCCACAAAAGATGCTGACCGTGGTTATGACCGCCGGATAGAGCCAGAGCGGCCGGTGCCAAAAGGCGTTCTCAAAGGCATCACGCGTTTCTCCTAGCACGTGAATCGTATCCCACTCCGTGGCACCGATTTGCAGCAGACCAATCGTCGCCCAAGCCACCATGACCAGGGCCAGTAGCTCACCGCCGCGCAGGCCGCGCAGTCCTTGCCAGGGACGGAGTGGAATGAGCGAAAGCTGCAAGCTCACTCCGACCAGCATAACCAGCGCAAAACCACCGGCCAGCAGAAGATGAGGAAGGCTCCAGGCGGTCAGGTCCTTGCCATAGATGCGATGCCACAGTTCATCCGACGGCACTGAGGCCAGCAGGTAGCAGGTGATCAAGCCGAGCAGGCCGAGCAGGGGCTCGCTGCGGAAACGCTCGCGCAAGCCACCGGTGCCACGCACGATCAACACGATGCCACCTAGAGCAAAGGCGGCGGTGAGGGCGATACTGCCGTACAGCAGCATATGGGGGGGCCATAGGAAATCGTTGCCGAAGCCGCCGAAGCGCCGGTGCCAAACTTCATCCCAGAAGCCGCCCAGGGCAAACAAGGTACCACTCATTAATACCAGCAGCCCTACCATTTGGCGCAGCTGCGGCGAGCGTTGGCTGACGGTGACAGCAGTAGTATGTAGTGGACTCAGGTATAGCCACCACGTTAGTATGCCGAAGCCAATGATCAGCCCGGATAACAGCCCAACCCCGGCCCAGAGGATCGGACCACTTTTTGCAGTACCACCCCAACGGACCAGTGACAGGATGATGGTTAATGCACCGGCAAGGATCAGGCCAGTCCGCAAGGTGTGCCAACCCAACGGTTTCGTTTCGGTCATCTGCTGCATCCTGCGCTCCATACTATTGCTTAGCCATTATACCTTCGCTAGGCTAGCACTTCAAAAGCACCAACGAGGAGGGAGCGAGGGTGAAGAGCGTGTCGCCCGGCACGATATACTCGGCTTGCTCGACAGCGACCTCAGTATTGACCAATACCGTCCAGCTATCACCCAGCTTGGTCGGGAGCTTGAAGTGGGCAGCATGATCCGCCACATTAATCAGAATCAATAAGGTATCGTCACTCAGGGGTTCGCCACGTGGGCCACGTAGGTCAAGAACGGTGCTATCAAGTTCTAAACCCAGGCAGGTGACCGGCGTTTCGTACCAATCATAATCACTGAGTGGCTCGCCGTCCGGACGCAGCCAGTGAATATCTTCGACGGTCGCGCCATGGATCAGCCGGCCTTGAAAAAACTTGGGACGACGGAGCAGAGGATGGTTGCGGCGGAGCGCGATGAGCTGGCGCGTGAAGGCAAATAGGGCGTGCTCCTCATCCGTCCACTCCCAGCGGAACCAGTTGAGTTCATTATCCTGACAGTAGGTATTATTGTTCCCCTGCTGGCTACGACCCCACTCGTCGCCGCCGCAGATCATCGGTACGCCCTGGGATAACAGCAGGGTTGCCAGCATATTACGCTGCTGACGAGCGCGCAGCATGTTGATAGCGGAATCGGTCGTCGGCCCTTCGACCCCGTAGTTATAGCTCAGGTTATAGTTGTTGCCATCGCGATTATTTTCGCCATTCGCCAGATTATGTTTTTCGTTATAGCTGACGATGTCGAGCAGCGTAAAGCCGTCATGGGCAGTGATAAAGTTGATGCTGGCATAGGGTCGCCGGCCGTTGTCGTGATATAGATCACTGGAGCCCATCAAGCGGTAGCCGAACTCGCGCACACGCGTCCAATCGCCGCGCCAGATGCCGCGCACCGCATCACGATATTTATCATTCCATTCGGCCCAGAGGACCGGAAAGTTACCGACCTGATAGCCGCCAACACCGACATCCCAGGGTTCGGCGATCAATTTGACGCGTGAAATGACGGGATCCTGGTGAATAATGTCGAAAAAGGCCGAAAGGCGATCCACGGCGTGGAGTTCACGGGCCAGCGCCGATGCAAGGTCGAAGCGAAAGCCATCGACATGCATTTCGGTAATCCAGTAGCGCAAGCTGTCCATGATGAGCTGGAGCGTGCGAGCGTCCATCATATTCATGCTGTTGCCACAACCGGTGAAATCCATATAGCAGCGTGGGTCGTCAGGTTGCAAGCGATAGTAGGCCTGGTTATCGATGCCACGCATCGACAGCGTGGGACCCAGGTGATCGCCTTCGGCAGTATGGTTGTAGACGACATCAAGGATGACTTCGATGCCGGCAGCATGCAAGGTCTTGACCATGGACTTGAACTCACGAACCTGGGTACATTGGTCAGGTTGCGCAGAGTAGCGAATGTCGGGGGCAAAAAAGGCGACGGTGTTATAGCCCCAATAGTTGGTTAACCCGTGGTCGGCGAGGTGCCGCTCATCGAAGTGCTGGTGGACCGGCAGGAGCTCGACGGCTGTTACGCCTAGTTCGCGCAGATAGTTGATCGCGGCGGGGGAGGCTAGTCCGGCGTAGGTGCCACGCAATGTCAGCGGCACCGCCGGGTGGCACATGGTAAAGCCTTTGACATGTAGTTCGTAAATGACCGACTCGGCGAGGGGTGTGCGGGGAGCATGGTCGTCACCCCAGTCAAAGGCTTCGTGGACCACGACGCTTTTCGGCATGTAGGGCGCACTATCGGAGGTGTCGAAGGCGAAATCCGCAGCCGCATGGCCACGGGTATAGCCATACAATGCATCATTCCACGTTCCAGCACCAGAAAGCGCGCGAGCATAAGGGTCGATCAAGAGTTTGTTGCGATTGAAGCGTAGACCACGTTCGACGTTGTACGGGCCATCCACACGATACCCATAGCGTTGGCCAGGCTGGAGAGCGGGGACATAGCCGTGCCATACGTAATCGGTATATTCGCCTAGTCGCAGCTCTGCGACCGGCCGGTCGGCGGCGTCGAATAAACACAGATCGACTGCCGTTGCGTCTTTGGCAAACAAGGCGAAATTGACACCCTGGCCATCCCAGGTTGCCCCTAGGGGGAAGGGCCGTCCTGGCCAAATCTCCATATACCAACCTCAGCGTTGCGCGGGCGATCAAGTGCCCAGATATGCACGACCCCTGAGTGGCGCACAGCCACTCAAGGGCAGCAACAAAAAAACTCCCTGAGGAGCAAGACGTATGCCCTGCTTGTCAGGTTCACCAAGCAGAGTCTAGCACTGACCTTGAGAACGGTCAACCGCAGCACGGGTTAAGTGAGTGGCACCGATGGTCGGAGGAGTGATAGGACTGAGGGATGAGGACGGGTGCCTCTGGGCGGGCCGAGTGGGGGAGGGGAAGGACTAGGGAGTTGCCGTTATGGGAATGGTGGCGCTGGGCAGGACTGTGGCGGAGGAGGCCGGTAGGTGCAGTACCTGCCCTACTTCGATTTTGTTCGGGTCGCTTATGTTGTTGGCGGTCATGAGTTCGTCAATCGTCGTTTCGTTGGCATCGGCAATTTTGGTCAACGTATCTCCAGGTCGCACCACGTAGACGTTGGCCGGAGTAGCGGTCGGGATGCTCCGACGGGCATAGGTTGTCGCAGTCGCTGCTACATTTTGGGTTGGAGCAGGCGTTATATAGACGATGGGCTGGACAGTTGGACGGCCGGTGCGATCCACCGGACTGCAGCCGAGACATGCCAGCAGGAGCAGCAGTGTTGCGCCATGATGCACTGCCAGCTTTAGCACCCTCCTATCCCCGCCTATAGCAGAGCAGGGATGAAGCCCGTGGTCATTAGACACCTTCGAGATTGCTATGATGAAGCGGTGTTTCTTCCTCATCGTCAACGCCATGCGAAATTGGGCGTTCGGCTTCGATATGTTCGATGACCGCTTCTTCCTCTTCCTCGAAGAGATCGGCATTCTCGTCGCCAAAAGCAATGCCGAGGCCGCGTGCCACGCGGATTTGCTCGTCGTCGGTCGGCACCGTCTTGATCCGTGAGGCGGCTTCCGCCATCGTAATCGTCTGGATTTCACCGCCTTTGAGAACGACGATTTCGCCGGACTTGCCTTCGGCCAACGAGCGAACCGCAGCACAACCAAAGCGTGTGGCTAAAACGCGATCATAGGGCGTGGGAGCACCACCCCGTTGCAGGTGACCCAGGACGACAACACGTGCGTCTTTTTTGGTACGCTTGGCGACCTCGGCTGCCACATAGTGACCAATGCCACCGAGACGCCCGCTATCGTCAACAAACATTTGATCACCGGCAAGCAAGCGTGCTCCTTCGGCGACGACGATGATCGAGAACTTGGAGCCTTGGTATTCGCGGGCCAGGACTTTCGAGGCGACAGCCTCAATACGGAAGGGGATTTCGGGGATCAGAACGACGTCAGCACCACCGCCGATACCGGCGTGCAACGCGATCCAGCCAGCATCGCGTCCCATGACTTCCAGGACCATGACCCGGTCATGGCTGGCGGCAGTTGTATGCAAACGGTCGATCGCCTCGGTCGCAACCATTAATGCTGTGTCGAAACCAAAGGTCCGATCACTACCCCACAGATCGTTATCGATCGTTTTCGGGACGCCTACGGCTCGCATACCATACTTGGCAAACTCACTGGCAATACCCTGGGAGCCCTCGCCGCCGATCACGACCAGAGCGTCAAGCCCCAGCCGCCGCATATTTTGCGCCGCTTCTTTGAAGGGTCCAGGCTCGCGGTGGTGCTGACCGTCGATAATTTTCGAACCGAAGTGACCTTTATTCGTTGAGCCAAGCAAGGTACCACCACTTGGGAGCAGGCCCCGGACCTGCTCCAAGCCAAGGTTGCGTATACGTGGTGGAGTTAATAAGCCCTCAAAGCCGTCTTCGATGCCTACGACTTTCCAGCCATATTCGATTTCGGCGGTTTTAACGACGGCACGAATCACTGCATTCAGGCCGGGTGCATCACCACCGCCGGTCAGAACACCAATTCGTCGAATCGTTGTCGGCATAGCCGATCTCCTTCCGGACGCGCTACTGGTAGAACATGAAAGGCCCGCCCTGCGGACCTTCATCGGTCGTTTCGCCGATAGTGTAGCATATTATGAGCGGATTTAAGCTCCGTGCAAACATTCAACGCGTCGCTTCACAGCCCACAAGAAGGCATCGGCCTCCGGCTGTGTGAGGATGCGGGCATCGTAGCAGAGGGTTAGCAGCGCAGTGGGGTGCGGCTCAATGCGATCACCCTCCAGTGTCGCTACGACGATGGGCCGGACGGTGGGCGAACCGATAGTTAAGGTCGCGGTCGAGCCGGGAGCAAGCCACGCTTCGGTCCAGTGGGCCGAAGTCGTCCGGATACTAAATGCGCGGGTGATATCCGCAGCCGCCGATGAGCTCGCTAGGCTCCGCGCGATCCCCAGTAAGCTGAGTGCGGCGGCATCGGGGATAACGCGACTGACGCTGCCATCCTCGATTGCCAACGTTGTCTGTCGTGGCAGGATTAGTCCGTCGTCGTCCCAGACAGCCTGGAGCAAATGGTGGGTAAGTAGTTCCTGACTCACGGCATGGGCTACGCAGCTTGCAAGCGTTAGCTCCACACCACGCGGCCCTTGGCGCGCTCGGTGCCCCACTGTTAAAGCCGCATCCAATTGCACCTGCATGGCAGTCAAGACGGTAGGGGCGAGGGATGAGGACTGAGGACTGAGGGGACGAGGACTGAGGGCGGGGGTCGGGGCGCCCTCTGGGCATGCGGACTGAGGGATAAGGGAGGCTTGCAGGCGCACGATATCGGCTTGGACGATGCGACCGCCGTAGCCGCTGCCGGTGATCGTCGTGAGATCATAGGCGTGGACCGTGGCTAGCTTACGGGCAAGGGGCGAAACGCGGACTGGCCGTGGCGTTGGATGCGACGCGAGGGGTGCTGGAGGCTCAGTGAGCGAGCTGTCCTCCTGATCAAGGGTGGCGAAGGTCGTGCCCACCGGGATTGTTTCGCCAGCATCATAGCAGTGTTGAGCTAGGGTGCCAGCGATGGGCGCCGGTAGATCGAGCGCAAAGTGCTCGGTACGGACAAGGAGCAGGGGATCGCCCGGCGTGACTGGCTCGCCGGGCTGTTTATACCAGTGCTCAAGCGTCACGGTGCCGTCACCGGGAAGCGACGGCAGCCGGAGTTGGCGCAGTGTCATGGCTTGTTTTGACCGGCTTCCCATAGCTGACGGGTTAGGCGCATCTGACCAATATGTTCGCTATAGTGCTCGATGGTATGCACGATGCAATAGCGCACACTTCGGGTATCGACGCTGCCATCACGCCGGATACGTTCGCGGCGTGCGCCCAGTTCATCCGGGTCGAGCGTGGCAAAAAAGGCAGCGGTGCGAACGGCGGCTTGGTCTAGGAAGACGAGGAGATCGGCGGGGTCGTCGCCGCTGCTTGCGAGATCCTCGTCGTTGTCCCAATTATGTGGAAAAGGGGCGCGCGCCGCGACTGATCCGATCCACCAGTCTTCGACCCAGGCGGAGTGTTGCGCGAGAGCGTAGACCGAGTTCGTGTCGGTCGGCAGAGGTCGCCAGTTCAACCCCGCGCCGTACAAGCCAAGTAACACCTCGCGCACGTCCTCGCGCATCCGGTCGAGCAACCGAGTGTAGGTTGTGATCTCTGATTCCATGCGTTGTCGCTGCCCCTTATTAGCTTATTGGCCGACTTTCGTCTTCACGGCTTCCGTCAAGGCCGGCAGGAGCTCGTTCACGTCACCAACCAGACCGTAGGTTGCAACTTTAAAGATCGGGGCTTCTGGGTCGCGGTTGATCGCTACGATTGTGCCGGAACTACGCATACCGGCGAGATGCTGAATGGCACCGGAAATCCCGCAGGCCACATAGAGCTTGGGGGAGACCGTCTTGCCGGTTTGGCCGACCTGACGCTCGTAGGGGACCCAGCCGGCATCGACAATTGCACGCGAGGCACCATAGGCGCCACCGAAGGCCTGCGCCAGCTCGGGCACCAGCTTCTGGTAGTTTTCGGGCGATTGGAGACCGCGACCACCTGAGACAATGATCTGGGCGTCGGCCAGGTTCACAGCGTTGGTTTTTTCCTTGACGCTGCGGACCCTGGTGCGCTGCTTGATCGCAGGCATCGTGCCACGAATCGTCTCGCCGGTGCCGCCGGTGGGCTTGGCTTCGGGCGATACTTGGCGGCGCAGGGATATGATGACGAGCGGGGCGTTGAAGCCGAGTTTGTTGATCACATTGGCACCATGCGAGGGGCGCGTGGCGACCAGCCGCCCACCTTCAACCGCAACGTGGGTGACATCTGCGGCAAGGGCGGCGTCGAGGGCGGCGGCCAGTGATGGTGTCCAATCACGCATTTGAATCGACGTGCCGGCTAAGACAACGGAAGGCCGGTACTGCTTGATTAATTCAGCAGCGGCTGCTACATAGGCTTCGTTGGTATAGTGCTCCAAGGCCGGAGCTTCGGTCAGATAGACCTTCGGCACACCATAGTTAAAGGCTTGTGCAGTGATAGTCGCAGCACTGGGACCGAGGGCTAGGCCCGCGACGGAGCCGCCCAGACCAGCGGCCAACTCCATCGCTTTCGTAATCAATTCGCGACTGATGGGAGCCAGGTCGTCTGCTCCCTCCTCAAGATAGACCCATATCTCTGCCATCTTTGGTTCCTTTGTAATGTTACAAGCCAGGGGATTGACTTTCCCAGCAGCGTATTAGATGACTTGTGCGTCGACCAGTTTGTCTACCAGCTTCGCAGCTTTATCCTGCGCCGAAGCGCCGTCTACAATCGAGCCAACCGGTCGTGGTGGTGGTGGTACACGGTCCAAATACTCGATCTTCGGAGTAAGGCTCCCCGCTTCAATGCCAAGATCGGCAGCACCCCAGGTGGGGATGGTGGCCTTGGCAGCCTTGCGAATCTTCAGCAGCGATGGATAGCGCGGCTGGTTTAGGTCCTTAACCGTGGTCAGCACGGCAGGTAGCGTGGACTCAACGGTTTCGATGGTCGACTCCAGAGCGCGCTCAAGGACGACGGTGTGAGTATTGGGATCGACGGACTCGACCTTAAAGACATAGCTCAACACCGGGATGTCAAGGTAGCGGGCTAGGGCCGGGCCGAAGGTGGCCGTTTCGTCGTCGGTCGATTGCTTGCCGCAGAAGATGATGTCGAAGTCACCGACTTTGCGGGCGGCAGCGGCGCCAATTTTTGCCGCAGCCAGGGAGCCGATGTCGGCAAACTGCGGATCGCTGACCAGGATGGCGTTATCGACGCCCATCGCCAGCGCTTTACGCAAGGCTTCTTTGTCGGCTTCGGTGCCGATGGTGATCACGGTCACTTGGCCGCCCGCTTTTTCGGTTTGTAGCAAGGCTTCTTCCAGGGCATATTCATCGAACAAGCTGATGATCGACTCGATACCCGAGGCATCGATATGCTTATCCGGGGTAATCTTGACACTATTTTGTTGGGGGACCTGTTTGATAAATACCAGAGTGTGCATCCTGAGTCCTTCCTTAGATGATTGCTTTACTTACCTTGCCAGACCGCCGCTCGTTTGTCGAGAAAGGCGGTGGTGCCTTCTTTGGCATCGGCCGTCATCGCCAGCTCACCGAACAGGCCGGCTTCAAAGGCATTGCCTTGATCAAGACTCATATTCAAGCCCTGATTGACGGCCTGCTTGATCGCCGCAATGCTCAAGGGCGGCAGCGCCGCGATCTGCTGGGCGAGTTGCTGGGCAGCCTGCGCTAGCTCGGCGGCAGGTACAACGCGCTCGACGAGGCCGAGACGTAGGGCTTCGTTGGCCTTGATGCGCTCGCCGGTCATCATCATAAGCTTGGCCATGCCGGGGCCAATCAGACGAGCTAGGCGCTGCGTACCACCCCAACCAGGCAGAATGCCCAGGGTTACCTCCGGCAAGCCGAGCTGAGCTGTATCAGCAGCAATCCGTATATCACAGGCCAGGGCAAGCTCCAAGCCACCGCCCAAGGCATAACCGTTGATAGCGGCGATGATGGGCTGGTGGAGCTCGCTCATCAAGCGGCCTAAACCTTGCGAGCGCAGCGCCATCTCACGTGCCGCCGTTGCGGATTGCAACTCGCGTAGCTCGCCGATATCGGCTCCAGCGGCAAAGGCGCGCTCGCCGCTGCCGGTCAAGATAATGGCTCGCACGCCGGTATCACTGCTGATACCGGTTAAGGCGGTGCTTAATTCGCTAATGGTCGCAGCGTCCAAAGCATTGAGCTGTTTCGGACGGTTCAGCGTGATGGTGCTGACGCCTGCTGCATGCGTTACTTCGATATTCGTAAAGGTCATCGTTGCTCCAAACACAAAAAACCGGCGAAGCTCAGGGACACAGCGCCCACCGAGACTCTCGCCAGTTATCTCCCAACGATCAGCATCGATCAGTGTGCTCCATGTGATGGCAGGGGAATTATAGATCCAGGGAGGGAGGTGGGCAAATTGGAAGGGGTGCGGAGCAAGTGCGTTACCGCCCAGTCGCTGACCGCTTCACCCGCATCGAGCTCGGCAACCGCAGACGCGATAACCCAGGCCCAGTAGATCGGGACAAGCAACTCCTGCTCAACGGGATCCAGCGGCGACACCTCTTCGTAGCCGCGCACGACATCATCGTATTGGCCACGCCATGAGAGCGCGAAGTCTGCTACGCGCAGATCGAGGTGGGCCATTTCGAAATCGAGGATAGCCGAGAGGGCACCATGCTTATATTTGATGTTCCATGGTGTGAAATCGCCGTGAATCACGAGCGGTGCGGGTGCGTGGGGTAACAATTCGCCCAGTCGTTCGCGCATGCGATCAGCATAGACGCGCAAGATGCGCCCGTTCTCAGGAGCTTTGCGTTCGTAGGCAGCAAGAAGCTCATCCACCGGCAACTGGCTTGTTCGATCCAACAAGCCCTCGTCTGCTCGCAGCCAGCCTTCGCGTTGCCCCATTTCGGCAACATCCACCATGTCCATATGCAGTTGTGCTAGGAGGCGACCACGGCGACGCTGCTCAGCACGAACACCCGCAACCGAACGTGGTATGGGCGCGCGACCTGCCATATAACGAAAAACACACCAGATCGAGCCCGCCGCTTCGGTTACGGGAGTGACGGGGGTGGGCACAGGCCAGCCACGCCGGTCAAGGTGCTCAAGCAGGCGTAATTCATATGCAACACTTGCTCGCGAATGGTCGGAGGTGTAGCGGCGAAGTACAACTCGCTCACCCGGCAGATCCACAAGCCAATGCACGTTATGGCGGATCGGGATGAGTTGGATGCGCGACGCCGACAGGCCTAGAGCAGATAGAATGGTACGCGGGTTGACTCTAGCCGAGTCTGATTGAACCAAGGCAACCTACTCCTACAGCAATGAGGTCTGGGCAAGCAGCGGCTCATCAACACCCAGTTCGCGCGTGCATTTTCATCGAAGACGAAGGCGGGCGCGTAGCAGTAGCTGCAGTTGAAGGCGCAGCCACGGTAGGGATTCAGGCTATAGTGAAAACCGGTGCCCGGCACGGTCACACCGGTGAAGCCGCGCGTTTCGGTCAGAATGCTCCGTGCTTGGAGTTCGGGTATTTCGATCCGCTCCGCGCGTTGTTGTCTAGCCTGCACTTTCATGAGCTTCTCACAACGCAAGGACGTATTAAGTGGGTCATGCGATGCCGAGCGATAATGCCTATTGATTCTATTGATCTTTCGGGAAATAGCGGTTTTTCCTCGAGCGGAGGCCCTCACCCCTAGCCCCTCTCCCAGCGTGCGGGAGAGGGGAAAGTAGCATTTCGCTAAACGATGACGGGCACCTAATCGGGGAGTATAGAATAGAATCGTTGGCAGGATTACGGAAGCTGCTAACAGAACCGCAACTTAATAGTGGTAACGGGCCTGTAGGAAATCGATGCGCGCCTCACTCACACGGTAGACCAGACGATGCTCCTGCGTAATGCGACGCGACCACACGCCGGCTCCGACGTATTTTAATGGCTCGGGCTTGCCAATACCGGTAAACGGCTCCCGCAACACCGCTTCAACAAGCGACAGTACACGGAGGGCAATATTGTGCTCAGTCGCGACCCACCAATGTAAGTCCTCACGAAACTCGGGATGGAAGACCGCTTCTCGGGCTGGAGGACGCTCCAGGCGTTGCGTGGTCTCGTTCCCGCTCCCCGCAGTCTTACGCTTCTTCGGCAAGTCCGACCTCGCGTCGCAACTCCTCAGTTGTCTCCGGCATGCCCTCCCCGGCTTCGGCACGCGCCAGTGCTCGCAGGAGCCGTTCGGCGTTGCCTGGTGAGCGAAGCAGGTGAGCAGTCTCTTGAAGACTGTACAACTCTGCAGCTGAAATGAGGGCTACGTCTTCCGCCCCACGTCGTTGGATGATGATGACCTCGTTGTTCTCAGTTACCTCGTCAAGCAGCGACGCAAGCCGCGCACGGACATCGGTATAGGAGGTCTGGATCGTCATCTATGCTTCCTTCAACTTGTACAGCATCACTGTACAACATATTGGCTTTCGTGTCTATGGCGGTAGAATTAGGATCTTATCCAGCACCTGAAGGTCGTATGCCAACACTACTGTCACCTGCCGTGCGCCGCCCTTTGGTCATGAGCGTAGCACGGACAGGCTGGGCACCGGCGAGTTTAGCGAGCAGGGCGACGGGCAGGAGCGCGGCAAGCGGATAGCGGACACCGCGACTGTGGGTATGTGCTTGGGCGAGATGGGCATACAGGGCACACTTTTATGGAAACGGTACAATGTACATGGAGGTGAGATATGCTTCGAACTGTAGAAGCTGTCATTGATGAACAAGGGGTTGTGCATTTGCAGGAGGCCATCCAGTTGCCTACTGCGCGCCGCGCTCTCGTCACTATCCTGGATGAAGCACCGATGGAAACCATTGCGGAAACGGCTCTCTTGAGTGAGGCAGCACTGGCAGAGGATTGGGAGCGCCCAGAGGAGGATGCTGCATGGTCGTACCTTCGCCCGGCGCAGTAGTCCTAGTCCATTTTCCCTTTTCCGATTTGTCGCAGTCCAAACTCCGACCAGCAGTCGTGTTAGCGGATGCGGATCGGGACGATTGGGTGTTATGCCAGATTACCAGCAAGCCCTACACGGATGTGCGAGCAATTCAGCTTTCGCCATCCGATTTTGGGACAGGTGGACTACGCCTCGTCAGTTATGCCCGTCCAGGCAAGCTTTTCACGGCGAATACACGCTTAATGGTGGGACAAGAGGGCATACTTACAAACGATGCCTTCCGGCGTATCATTGGTGCTGTTATCAAACTCTTGAGCAAAGTGTAGCTACCAGTTCATCGATCTGGGTAGCAGGCAGGGGCGCAAAGAATGACACTTGGTGAATGACTGAGTTCAACATGCAGCCGCTCACGTCGATCTGCAGCTTCCTCGATTGGAAGAGGTTGGCTCATTTAATTAGTACCCTTTGCTGTAGGTATAGAGGTTCCAGCGGGGTCTGAGCCCGACCGACTCATACAATGCGTGCGCTGCATCCTCAGCTTCCTCCACGACGACGATCACGCTCTCCGCTCCCTGCAGCTTCATCTGCTGCATGCCCTCCAACAAGACTGCACGCCCAAGTCCCATTCGGCGGAAGGCCGGAGCGGTGCCTACCGGCTCAAACTGCCCGACCTTATTCACGGGGTCAATCCAGCACGTGGCAAAGGCACCGAACCGTCCATCGGGTGCCACCGCGACGAGGTCAAGCTCGAAGCGGTACCCCGGTGCTCGCATGAACTGCCGGTAGCGCTCGGTCTGTACAGGTGCTTCAAAGGCGGCAGCGAGCACGGCGGCACGCGCTTCCGCCTCACGTTCATCTGTCACGTGTCGCACAGTGAAGCCGGGTGGGAGCTGGGCGCTTGGGATCGGCGCAGTGAGGGACCGCTGCATATATAGCCACGGGTCGCCCTTGCGATACCCATGAGCTTCGAGCAGGGCAATCCGCAGAGCATCGTGTTCATGAACGAGTGTTGACAACATGCCAGCATTTCCCTGTTGCCGGAATGCAGCAAGGTGCTGCTCGGTCCATGCCAGCATCTCTTCTTCGAGTGCAGTGCCACGCCGTTGCATCTGCACCTGGAGATCGAAAAAGCCAAAGGCGGGGTACAACAGAACGAAGCCGGTTAAGCGTCCATACTCGTCCTCCGATAGTTGGACGATGTCCGCAGGGTTGAATGCAGCTTGCATGTGGGACAACTGCCAGGTTAGGTCGCCGACGTGCAGGGAGTGCACGTTGTGGATGCTACTTCTCGCTTGGGTCAGGAAGGTCGAGAGGTTTTCCAGATCACGTTGACCTGCATATGGACGGGAGGTAAACGGCATGGAACACCTCGTATGAGAACATTGGTTTCGTCTAAGTCTGAATCAGGCTTAGCTTCTCTTTAGCTCGGTATGGCACAGGCGTCGTATACCATACCTGGAATACTGTCGTTCTTTTTGTCCATTACACCCCGAGCATAGTCGAAGGCCGCACTTTGCGATCACCGACTGCAGTCTTCCCCGCGTCTACCGAGCATATCTACCACGGTGACTCGATGTAGAAGGGAGTATGCATGAACGCTTGACGTCCGCGCTTTCCTTTCTCAGACACAAATAGCATCATGCGCAGCACATTATGCGTTTCATACCCGTCGGGCGTTCCTATCCGCGTCGTGGCACCCTCCATCGCCTCCCATCCAGAGACACGGTAGTATGGTGCCAAGCGAGCCCCGCAAAAAAGCGCCCCTACGTCTGCCGCGCTTGCCAGAATATAGTGCGTCGCTGCATCAACGACTTGCCGACCGAACCCCTCTCGACGATAGGGAGGAAAGGTAAACACATTACCTAGACCATAGAGCCTATATACTTCTCCCGCGTGAGGCTGCTCAAGCCGGAGAGTAGCCCCATAGCTTAGCAAGACGTTACCCTCGACGATCGCGAAATGAACGGGATGTAGCTCTGGAGGACACAGTTCCGTGAGGAAACGATTCGCGCCGGTGAAAATGAATGGCCACTCGATGCGCATAAATGACACGACCTGCCATTTCAGTTCGTCCGGGAACTCAAAGTGTTGAAAGACACGTAACTGCGGCACAGCATCCTCCGGCATTATTCTTCAATATCACAAACACACAATACATGCTTAAGCTCAACAAGAAAACAAGATGCACCATGATGGGTATGGTCAAGCAAACTTTATTGACGGAGATCGTAGCCATATAAAGACGAGGCTTATGATAGCGCTTGGTATGACTTATGCGCGATCTGCACGACGGGTGCATCGTTGGGCAGGAATTGAGCCATTAACTCGCGCAGCCCTTGTTCACGGTCGTCGGCGCTTCCCTGGATGCCGAAAATTTGCTCCCCATAGGCAGCAATATCGGCCACGATTCGCTCATAGCGGTAGTAGGCGAGGCCGACCGGATCGATCTCCGTGTGACCGTAAGCTTGATAAAACCAGAGTGTTTCCTGAGGTAGGTTCCAGATGCCGCCGATGCCACCACCTACGAACATCAAATCACGTTCCTTTGGTGCGAGGATGAGCTCGTCCCAGTCTACGATGGCAAGTGTGTCATGCGCGCTCAGCAGGACGTTGCCGCCATGAAGGTCGGCGTGACACACGACAAGGTCGACAGTTCGATGCTGCAGCAGGTGAGCAAGCTGCTCGGCGCGTTGGACAATGCAGTGGATTTCATCACGTTTGGTCAGCCAAAAGGCGGCAAGACGGGCCGCAATGTGGTCGTCGAAAGGCTGTTCCACATGATCATCGAACGTTTCCACGATACGACGCAAGCGCGGCGAATAGGTTTCGCGTGGCACACGTGCTACGAGCCCGGGGGGCAAGATCGTGGAATGAACGGCCTTCATGCTTTCGCCTAGTGCGAGCCACTGTGGCTGTGATAGGGCAACCTCGAAGCCGTTCTTCCCTGCGAAAAACGGGTAGAGCATCCAGTCGAAGTCATGAGCATGTACCCACCACCGGTGTGTGATAGTGGGAAACGGAGCCATGACGCGGTGAATGCCTTGTGCATAGAGAAAAGCAGGGACAGTGACTGCTACTTCGTTGAAGTTCCCCCGCCGCAACTTGAGAAAGTATGGCGTGCCATCATCACTGGTGAGCCGGTATACGAAGCTGTTGATATCCGCGCCGATCGGTAGAAAGGTTGCATGTGTGATGGGCAGCCCGAAGTTCGCGTGCACACAAGCGAGGATAATGTCATCGGAGATGTCGGGTGGCGTCAGCATAGATGCTGATTGTACATCACTCTTTATAGCGGCGAGTTGGTGATTGTGGTAGCATTTTGGGGTGTCATAACATATGAGGCGGGCTAGATGACAGTCAATCTCAAGATGCTAACAGCACAAATCGCCGGTATGTTTGTGGTCTTCGCGCTGGCTCTGTTTCTCGCAGCGGGTACGATTGCCTGGCCTGCGGGGTGGGCCTTTCTGGTTCTGTTCTTTGGGTTTACCATTGCACTGAGCCTGTGGTTGCTCCGATCCAACCCAGGCCTCCTAACAGAGCGCATGACCGGGATTGGTAAAGCCGATCAAAAGAGCTGGGATAAGGTGTTCTTTGGGGTCGCAAACGTGATCTTTCTGGCTTGGCTGGTCTTGATGCCGCTGGATGCCGTACGATTCCACTGGTCGCATATGCCGGGCTGGCTCCAGGTGGTTGGAGCAGTCCTTTTGCTGGGATCGTTTTATCTTTTTTTCCTGACGTTTCGGGAAAATCCGTATCTGTCACCCGCCGTGCGCGACCAAAGCGAACGCGGGCAAAGGGTGATATCGACGGGACTGTATCACTACGTGCGCCATCCAATGTATGCCACGGCGGGCATTTTGATGGTCGGCACAACCCTGTTACTCGGATCGTGGTATGGGTTCATTTTGGCACTGCTCTTAATCGTCGCGATAGCATTTCGGGCAGTGCAGGAGGAACGGACACTGCGTGAAGAACTGCCGGGGTATCGTGAGTATATGCGAAAGGTCAGATATCGCCTTATCCCGTATGTGTGGTAGGGACGACAAGATCACGTCGGGTCAAGGATGTGGACCTCGTTGAGGCACAACCCGGCGATGTACGGCCGGCAGGCTGTTGGAAAATGGTTATTTATGGATGCCAGTTTGGATTGTCAACCACCAGCCCTTCGAGTTGCGCTACCGTGAGCAACCGATCGTCTGCGGCGAGAAATAGCAGGGGTGGATCACCGCCAGCGCGGACGATCTGATCGGTCAGCAATGCGGACGCAAGCTGTACGGCATCGTAGGCACGCAAAGCATGCTGTTCTAGCAGGTGCCTTGCCCGATCAATGACCTCCTCGGTCACCTCTACCAGTTGGTAGGTGGTCGCACAAAGCCCCATGAAGTCCGTGCTAATGCGCATATACTGAACTGTATTGATCATCCTTTCACGTTGACGGCGATTCAAGGCGCTGATGACCTCGACCACACTCATTCGGCTGGTAATGAATCCGTGTCCTGCGGCTGAATCGGTTAGGGCTTGGACCCATGGCGTACCGACTTCTACGACATGCCTTTTTGTTAGCGCACTGCTATCGGCATAGTAGATCGCCACTAGCGCCCCTCGCGCTCCTCGTTGATGATCTCCGAGAGTGGTCGTCCAGGACCCACTTGCTGCGCTAAACTCGCACGCTCCTCAGTGGAAAGAGGGGGTGGGCCAGCCCATGGCTCCGATTGGGCGCGGCTCAGTCCACCTGCAACTAGAGCTGCACGGATTCGCTCCCGCGAGTCCCTGAAAGTTGCGGTAGCAGGTACGTCCACGGTCACCTCCACCTGGGTGTGCTCCGGCAAGGACAGAGGTACCAGGAGGCGGAGGACGCCGTCTTCGTAGATTGCAGAAATTGTTGTTGCCATTTCGGTCACATCGCCTAAACAATGACGAAACATTCGTATGGGCGATTATACCAGAGCCTTAACCAGGTAAAACGTAGAGCAAGTGATGATAAACTAGGCTACGTTTCCACGCTATAATCCTCCACTGATGTCGCACAAGTACAATCGATGTCCTGGAGCTAACGGTAGGTGAGCAGCCCAGTCGAAGAATCAACGAGCGTCCTGTTCTTTGCCCCGACTTTTGGTAGACGCATACTGCCAATCCTCTTCCCACTGCTCCTTTTTTTGTTGGTAGCAAGCTGGCACCTTGATCGTCCAGGGCTGCATTATGATGAGGCGCTGGAAGGTGGGCTGCCGGCAGTACAACTGCTCCAGGGGCTGCCGGTGCCAACGCTTAACGGCTTCGCGCTGCATGTAGGGGGACGTGCGCTGCCGGTGATGGTGCAGAGCCATATTGGGGCGCTCCAAATCTATGCTGCATTACCATTTATCTGGTTGAGTGGTTCACAGGTGGTGGCACTGCGTAGTATGTCGGTGGTGGTAGGGGCGCTCACGATCATTGCCGTTTACTTGTTCATGCTTCAGCTGTATGGAAGACGGGCGGCATTTTGGGCGAGCATGTGGCTGGCACTGTTTGGCTCGTTCGTCTTTTGGTCACGGCAGGGCGTCTTTGTTACTTCGCTGGCGGCCTGCTTGGCGATGTGGGCTTTGGCAGCAGGAGCATATTGGTGGCAGACGGGAAGGCTCTGGGCGGTAGCATTGGCAGGGTGGTTGTTTGGGCTGGCAATCTGGAGCAAACTGAATGCCGGGTGGCTGCTGGCAGGAGTTGTTGGGTGGTGGGGGATCTGCGCGATGATCAGCTTGTGGCAGCAGCGAACGAGGCAGGCGGCGAGGATATATCGTCAGGGTGCCGGAAGACGAATTGGTTGGTCAGTTCTGCTGGTGGGAACGGCCGGTTTGATTGTGGGGCTGGCACCGGTCTTACTGTATAACTTGCGGACGGGTGGCGCGACGTTGGAGGTCGTGCAACAAAGTGCCGGGGAAACGTATCTGGGAGCCGATAACCGTGCTGTGTTGCATAATCTCGGCGAACGGCTCGTCCAGGCTGTCGATGTCGTGCGGTCAGGCGATCATCTGTGGTATCTAGGCGGTACGTTCCCAAATACGGTCGCCGTGCTATCCCTCGTTGGGGCACTGGCAGTATTGGTGAGCGCTTGCTTTGTGCGACGCGGTCAAGGCTGGCAACGGTTGCTGTTCATCCCGTTCCTCGCACTCGCTGTCATTCTTGAGAGTTGCTATACGATCTCAGCCCTGTGGCCAACTCATTTTGCGATCGCAGTCGCGCTGCCGGCGATGATCTTTGGGCTGGGTATGCAGAAGACAGGTGATTGGATCGAACGATATGGCATTAGATGGCGGCGTACCGCAAGGGTGGCACTGGTAGCATTGGGCCTCTTGGTTGTGTTGGGACAGGGCGTGACAGACGTGCGCTACTTGCGAGCGGTGACGAGTAGCGGCGGGCTGTCCTTTCACTCGGCTTCGATCTATGACTTGAGTCATTTCCTCCAGACGCAGCATGAGCATATCGTGGCGCTGGACTGGGGCATCGCACCGCCGGTCGAGTATCTTACGGATGGGCAAACAGCAGTCGAGGAGGTTTTCAACTACCATCCCGAGCTACCAACATTCGGCACGCAGATCCGCCAGCGCTTCAACCGCAAGGAACTGTATGTGACGCACGCGGATAATCAGGAAGCGTTCAAGGCGCGATCTGTGTTTCTTAAGGCAGTCGCGGACTCGGGGCATTGGGCGGAACGGGTCAGCACGATCAACGGATTACGGGGCAATCCTGAGCTCGAAGTATGGCGGGTACGGTTGCCGGGACAGTGACGGCAGCGGCTAGGGCTCCTTTTGGGTGTATTGCTGGACGGCGTAATAAATGGCTTTGGGCGTTCCGTCCGAGGTGAGGAAGGTCCAGTTGTCCTGATAGGAGTGAGTGGTGGGGAGTTGCCATTCCCATAAGCAGACAGCGATGACATCGGGCCATTGTTCGCTCATACGGTAGGCGTCTACCGTCCACTGGACACGCTGTGTGGGCGTAACTGCGCCGCTCCAACGCGGGTGATCATTCCAGCCGCCTTCGGTCACGATCAACGGGTGAGGCTGCGCCAACTCGCGAAGCGTGTCACGGTAGACCTCGACGCGGCGGAAATTGACGCGGTCGGGATGTGGGGGCTCGTCGGCGGGAGCGCGGGCACCATAGGCGTGGATGCCAAGAATATCGAAGGGCGCGCCGGCTTGGATCATTGCGCGCAGGTAGGCGAGATCGTCCATGCGGATGCCGGGCACGGCTTGGCCGGGCGAGAAACTACCGGCGATGACCAAGGCGTCGGGGTTGGCAGCTTTAATAAGCGGGGTCGTTGTTCTGAGCAGCGCGGCATAGGCGAGGGGGTCGGGGTCGCGGAGACCCCATTCGAGGTTGAGATTAGGCTCGTTCCATAGTTGGATATAGCGAACTTCCTTATGATAGCGGTCAGCAAAGGCGGCGGCATAGCGCGCGTAGTCAAGGTAGTGGGCGGGTTCAAGATAGCGGTCACTGGTCTTGGGAGGGCGGGCCCAGGCGGGCACAATATCCAACCGCGCGACGATTTCGAGGCCTTGCTGATGAGCGTGGGCGATCAAGAGGTCGGCCCCGCGCCAGTCGAACTGCGCGGGACCCAGGGGTTGGACGTAAGCCCACGGAAACAGATCGACGACGAAATGGCCGCCCATCTCACGGACAGATGTGAGTTGAGCGTCGATTTGCGCTTCATCGTCTACCCCGGTCAGACGCAGGTGGACGCCGACTTTCGGATTACGGGTATGAACGGTTTGTGGTGGTGGAAGATGAAGTGGTGGTAGGGTGCGCGGGATCATATATTGGAGCGCCATCGTCACGACTGCCAACCCCACCATGAGTATGAGCATGAGTTTGTACATAGCAAAGGGGCTAGGATTTACGGGGCTGCCCGGTTGCAATCGAGATGTTGGCGGCTTCCTGGTTGAGCAAGGTGACCGCACTATAGTCGTCGCGAGCATGCTCACTCATGATCATGCGGTAGAACTGTTGGACCAAGGCGGCTGTCGGCATGGCGACACCAAGGTCGCGCGCCGTCTGCAAGGCGGCACCTAGGTCTTTGTGCATAAGCTCGGTCGCGAAGCCGCCGCTATACTGGTCCTCTAGGACCGTTGGCACAATCCATTTATCTAGCAGATAATTCGCTCCGGCCGAGTTCATGATCACCTCGCGCATGGTATGGACGTTGGCACCGGCCTTGACACCCATAGTTAAGGCTTCGCCCAGTACCGTCATGAGCACACCGAGGATCGTGTTGTTGACGAGCTTGACGACCTCGCCTTGGCCAAGCGGACCGACATGCATCACCTTGGAGCCCATCGCAGCAAGCACGGGGCGGCAGCGTTCGACGAGCTCTTCGGGACCGCCGACCATGATCGTCAGGTCGCCGGTTGCGGCCCGCGCGGGACCACCACTCATGGGCGCGTCGAGCATCTCGATGCCGTGTTCCTTGAGTGCGGCAGCGATGCGCAGGGTCGCCGTAGGAGCAATTGTGCTCATGTCGATCACGACGAGACCGGGCTGTCCGCCAGCTACAATGCCATTTGGAGCTAAGGTGACAGCCTCGACTTGTGGCGCGTCCGGCACACAAATCACTACGATATCTGAGGCAGCCGCCACTTCTTTGGGCGACGCGACTACAGTGGCACCGGCGGCTTGCAACCGCTCAATGGGGCCATGGTTGTGGTGAGCCGTAGTTGTGAGCGCGAAACCACGCTGCAGTAACATTTGGCCCATCGGCTCACCCATCGCTCCGACGCCTACCAGACCCACGCGTAGTGCTTCGTTTGGCATTCAGCTTCTCCCCGGAGATGGCAAAACAGGTTACACAGCGCAGTTTAGCATGTTTTGGTGAGCGCGCTGCTCAGCGTTCTGCGCTCACCAAGGACGGGACGTGGCTGTAGTTGTCACACGCTTTCAGTAGAATGCATCATCTAAAGAGTTATTCTTTGACTGTGATAGAAGACATGGTTTGCTAAGCGTTACTATCCAAGGAGAGTAACGTGGAAACGTACGACGACGATCTCAGCAGGTTTGAAGCTGAAGGTGCCGCGCCATTGCCGGTCACACCTGATCAAGGCTACATCGAACACGACGGTGCTCGGCTCTGGTACGCGACGTACGGGTCCGGCGCGCCCGTAATCCTGTTGCATGGCGGCCTCGGCCATAGTGGCAATTGGGGGTATCAAGTTCCGGCGCTGGTCAAGAACGGCTACCGTGCTGTAGTTATCGATAGCCGTGGTCACGGTCGTAGTACCCGCAACGAGCGACCGTATACGTATGAGCTGATGGCAGCGGATGTTTCCGCGGTGATGGATGCATTGCACCTTGAAAAAGCGGGTCTGGTAGGCTGGAGTGATGGCGCATGCACGGCATTGGTTCTTGCTTCGGAAGCTCCTGCACGGGTGGCAGGCGTGTTTTACTTTGCGTGCAATATGGATCCGAGCGGCACAAAGGAAATTACGGAATTCACTCCGATTCTCAGACGATGTATAAGCCGCCACAGGAAGGACTACGCGCAGCTATCGGCCACGCCGGATCAATTCGACGAGTTTTCCGAAGCCGTCAGCCTGATGCAGCGAACGCAACCTAATTATTCGGCGCACGATTTAGCGCAGATCAGCGTGCCAGTCGTGATCGTCCAGAGCGAGCATGATGAATTTATCAGGCGCGAACACGCCGAATATCTCGCGCGTAGCATTCCCCATGCAGAATTCGTCATGCTCCATGGTGTGAGTCATTTCGCGCCGCTGCAGAGACCCGAGCAATTCAACAGCGCAATGCTTGCCTTTATCGGCAAAGCTCTCGCTTGAAGCAAGCACAATGTTCTTTTCCCTTACTCTCATGGGGCTCTATCATGTAACAGACATGGCTCGAGACCGAAATGCATTTGACGATGCACCTATACTCATGATGCTTATGAAGGAGTGAAACACTATGCGTCGGGTTCTCATCTTCTTTTCATCCGTCCTTCTGCTATGCCTCGTCTTGACTCTATTTCCCGTCAAGGCCGCGAGCGAAACTCCGTCCCTCCCCCCAGTGGTCTATCTGCCCTTGATTCGGAAGGATGGCTTGCCGGCCGCCACCCCGACTCCAACGAACACACCGGTTCCTACCAATACACCCGCGCCAACGCCTACTGCTAGCACCTCTGCGACCCCTACCATGACACCAACGCCAACGAATGTTTCGGGTGATGTTCCGGTTTTAAGCTCAAGCACATATGTCGCGAATGGCAGTCGATCGATCGTGGGGGAGGTAGAGAACAACACCAGCTCAAACGTGGAGTTTGTTAAGATCGTCGCATCGCTGTATAACTCGAGTGGAGGCTCTATTGGTTCCAGCCTTAATTATGCAGACCTCGACATCCTTACACCGGGGCAGCGCGCACCTTTTAGTATACTCATTTCGAGTCCACCTGCCGGATTTGACCATTACACTTTGCAGACACAGTGGACCACAACGAGCCTCCAACCGATCTCCTGCACTACCGTGTTGTCGGTCAGCGACCGCTCGGCCGGTTTTGATGATGCCCGCCTTATCGACGGACAGGTACGTAATGACTGCAGCAGCACCGTGCAATTTGTGAGACTCGTGGCAACTCTGTATGATGCAAGTGGACGTGTTGTGCAAGCGGGCCTTGCGTTCTCAACCATTGCTACCTTAACACCAGGTCAGACATCGCCATTCGAGATTGCGATCGAGCCGTGGAATGGTGCAACACGTTACGAAGTGCAGACAGAGGCACAGCTCGCACCCTAACACTGCAATCCGCGCTCACTTCCTCAGCAGCATCCATGCTAAGGGATGTATGGGGGAATAAACTGCTCTGACAAGGAGCCGTCACTTACTGCTACGTGCAACAGTGACGGCTTCTTGGTGGCTATTACCAGCCGACGGCGCAACCATCGGTCCGGCCATCACTGCCGGCGACATAGGTGCCGTTGGGCATGCGCCAGATGATTTGGCCACGGCCGAAGCTACCACCGGTCGGGGGAATGATCACATGATGGCCCCGGCGCAACAGGCCTTGAGCTAGGGAAGGGGCGGCGGTCTGCTCGATCTCGATCGCCAGAGCTTGGAGCCATTGCCAGCGCGGCGCATCAAGGCTGGCCTGCGGATTGAGGCCGTAGGTGACGGTGTTGACGACCATCTGGACGTGGCCCTGCGGTTGCATGAAGCCACCCATCACACCGAATGGGCCGATGGCCTGATTATCTTTTGTCAAAAAGCTGGGAATAATCGTGTGATAGGGCCGCTTGCCTGGTTGCAGCTCGTTGGCGTGGCCGGGCTCCATGGAGAAGCCGAGGCCGCGGTTGTGGAGCGCGATGCCAGTACCGGGGACGACAATCCCCGAGCCAAAGCCCTGGTAGTTCGACTGGATCATGCTGACCATCATGCCATCACGGTCAGCAGCACAGAGATACACTGTCCCGCCTTCAGGGGGACTCCCTGCCTCCGGTAGCCGCGCCTTATCGCTGATTAAGGCACGTCGTTCTTCGGCATAACGCAGGCTCAACAAGCCTGCGACCGGTACCGAGACATGCTCGGGGTCGGCAATGTAGCGTTGGGCATCGACGAAGGCCAGCTTCATAGCCTCGATCTGGAGATGGTAGGACTCGACGGAGTCACGGGGCAAGCGCTGAAGATCAAGGCCATCCAAAAGATTCAGAGCTATCAGCGCTGTGAGGCCCTGACCGTTTGGTGGAATTTCCCAAACATCGTAGCCGCAATAGTTGACATTGATCGGATCGACCCGGGTACTCGTGTGTTGAGCGAGATCGGCAGCGGTGATTAGGCCGCCCGTTTCTTGGGCAAAGGCTACAATCTCCTGGGCAAGCTTGCCGGTGTAGAACGCCGTACTGCCTTCTTCCGCAAGCGTGCGCAAGGTGCGAGCATGATCGGGTGAACGCCAGAGTCCGCCGGCTTGGGGCGCGTCACCGGTCGGGGCAAAGGTCGGCATCCAGCCGCGAAAGCAGGGCTCAGAGAAGGAACGGTAAACCTCGGTCGCGACATGCCAATTCCAGGCTAGCACCGGGCTGAGTGCATAGCCTTGCTCGGCGTAGGTGATGGCAGGCTCGAAGAGTGTAGCCCACGGCAGACGCCCCCAGCGGCTGTGGAGATCTTGCCAGGTCTGCGGGGTGCCAGGTACGGTCACAGGGAGCCAGCCGCGCGACGGGAGAGCCGTATGACCGGCGTGCTCAACGGCAGCACGGGTGAGGCCTTGCGGCGCTCGACCCGAGCCATTGAGCCCATGCAGTTGGTCCCCGTCCCATACGAGCGCAAAGGCGTCGCCACCAATGCCGTTCGAGGTCGGCTCAACGACGGTCAGGGCAATTGCCGTGGCTACGGCTGCGTCAACGGCATTACCACCGCGTTGTAGCATTGACAAGCCCGCTTGAGCAGCCAGAGGCTGGCTGGTGGCAACGACGCCCTGCCGTGCCACCAAAGGACTCCGTTGGCCGTGATACGGGTTATAGAGCAGATCCAGCGAGAGCATAGCGCAGCCTTTCGCTAGTCAACCAGCGAGCGTTGTTGTCCAACATACTGCATCTGGTAGAGCCGGTGATAGAAGCCGTGCCGAGCCAACAGTTCCTCGTGGGTCCCATCTTCAACGACCTTGCCTTTGTCTAACACAATAATGCGATCAACGTGGCGGATCGTTGACAGGCGGTGGGCGATCACAATGCTGGTGCGGCCATGGATTAGTCGTTCCAGTGCCGTTTGAATCATGGCCTCGGTCTCGGTATCCACGCTGGATGTCGCCTCGTCTAAGACCAGCAAGACATCGGGATTGAAGGCAATCGCACGGGCAAAGGCGATGAGTTGGCGCTGACCAACGGATAGGTTGGAGCCACGCTCACGCACCTCGTACTCATATTGCCCCGGCAGCCGCTCAATGAAGGGCGCAGCGTTAGCAATCTCGGCAGCGCGGCGGATTTCGGCATCGGTAATATTAGGCTCGTGCAGCCGGATATTGGAGGCGATCGTGCCTGAAAAACAGACCGGATCCTGGGGCACGGCTGCGACGTGGCGCCGCAGATCACTTTGGGCAACGGTGCTGATATCAATACCATCAAGCGTGATGTGGCCGCCCTGAATGTCATAAAAGCGCGCCAGCAATGAGATCAAGGACGTTTTACCGGCGCCAGTAGCACCGACGACGGCGACAGCCTGGCCGGCCGGGATCGTAAAGGAAACATCACGCAGTACAAGCTCATCGGGGTTATAGCCAAAGACAACATGGTCAAAAACGACCTCGCCCTGTACATGCGAGGGCAGCTTGGCGGGTTGCGACAGGTCGTGGACATCTTCGGGGGTGTCGAGCACCCAGAAGGTGCGCTCGGAGGCGGCCATGGCCGACTGCAAGATGTTGTAGCGCTCGGCTAGGTTGCGAATCGGTTGGAACGAACGCTCAAGGTATTGCAGAAAGGCGACCAGAATGCCGAGCGTTGTCCAGCCGGCCAAGACGCCACGACCACCCCAATAGAGCAAGAGCGCGGTTCCCACGGCGAGCAAAAAGCCGATCGTGGGGAAGAACAGAGCGAAAGCGAAGAGCGACCGCATATTCGCTGAGCGATATGACTCGCTCATCTCCTCAAAGTGCGCTTTACTGACGGGTTCACGGTTAAACAGTTGGACCACGAGGACGCCGGTCAGTTGCTCGTTGAGGTAGGCATTGATGCGAGCGAGCCGTTGTCGGATGATGCGGTAGGTTTGGCGCATGACACGTTGGAAGACCGCCGATGTGATGACGACAAATGGTAAGACGGCGACGCTGAGCAGTGCGAGACGCCAGTTTTTAATAAACATGATGACGATGATGCCGATTAGGGTCACGAAGTCACCGAGGATCAGCACAAAGCCTTGGGTCAAGAACTCGTTCAAGGCGTCGACGTCATTGGTGATGCGGGTGATCAAGCGGCCCACCGGGTTGCGGTCGAAGAACGACAAGCTCATGCGCTGGATATGGCTGAACAGTGCCATGCGCAAATCGACCATGACGCGCTGGCCGATGCGCTGCATTAAGTAGACCTGACCATAGCGCAAGACAAAGCTCATGATCAGCACGACGATGAATAATGCAAAGATCGGCAGGATGCCCGGCACATTACGAGCTGCAATGGGACCGTCGATCGCGCGGGCAATCAACAATGGTGGAGCGAGATCGACCAGCGCGGCCCCTAACAGCAGCACCAGGGCAACAACGACCTGACCCTGGTACGGTTTGATAAAGCCGAACAACCGGCGCATAAGATGCGCGTCATAGGCCTTACCAAGCAATTCATCATCGTCAAAGCCAGCCATAAAACCTCTGATGCGGGATAAGAATTACGCTTCTTATGCCGCCTTACTCGACTTCCATCTCGGATTGTAGCAGTTCACGACGATACATAGCCGCATACGGTCCGTTCTGCCTGATCAACTGGGTGTGGGTGCCACGTTCGGCTATCTGCCCATTCTGGAGCACAATTATTTCGTTGGCATCTTTGACCGTGGCAATGCGTTGCGCAATGATGATGCTGGTGCGGCCTTGCATAACGTCACGCAGGTGCCGCAGAATTTCCGCAGCTGTGTGGGTATCAACACTTGACATCGAGTCGTCTAGAATAAGGATCGTCGGGTCGCGCAGTACGGCACGCGCAATCGCAGTACGCTGCTTCTGACCACCGGAGAGTGTTACACCGCGCTCACCCAGCATGGTTGTCAGGCCTTGCGGGAACTGCGGCAGGTCGTTAACCAGTTGCGAGGTTTCCAGTGCACGCTCGACGTCAGCTTCACCGGCGTCTACTCGACCAAATGTTATATTTTCTTGGAGTGGAACCGAGAACAAAAAGGTATCTTGGGCAACGTAGGCGATGCGGCGGCGCAGTTCATCAAGCGGCAACTCGCGGATGTCAATGCCATCGATACAAATCACGCCTTCGCTTGGGTCCCGAACGCGGCCTAGTAGGTTGGTTAGCGTCGTTTTGCCGGCTCCGGTTGCGCCGACAATGGCTAATGAGCGGCCGGCGGGGATGGTAAAGGAGATATTGCGGACAATCCACCGGTCGCCATAGCGCACGCCGACATTGCGCATTTCGACAACGCCCTGCCAGTGAGCGGGTAGCTTAGGCTGTGGCGGGGATTTGATGGATGGAGCAGCATGCAGCACCTCCTTAATGCGTTGCAAGGATGCAACCCCTTGCTGGTAGAGCGAAACCGTCCAGCCGAGGGCGATCATCGGCCAGGTCAGTAGACCAACATAGGCGTTAAACTGTACGAATTGGCCGAGCGTGATGCGACCACTGGCAACCGCTTGACCGCCAACCAGCAAGATTAGGCCGAGCGTGATACCGATCAGCAACGACATGAGGGGCCAGACCAGGCCGTTAAGGAGAACATATTTGAGATTCAGGCGGCGGTATTCTTCGTTCGCCTCACGAAAGGACTCGATCTCTTGCTGTTCCTGAGCATAGGCCTTGATGGTGCGAATGCCACTAAAGTTTTCCTGGGCACGCGTCGAAATTTGGCCGAATTGGGTTTGTACATGTCCGAAGCGCTCGCGCATACGACGACCAATAATGACGAAGGAGATCGTGATCGTCGGCAACATCGTTAGTGCCAGTAGCGCAAGACGGAGATCGATAGAGAACATCCAGAAGGCTGCCACGACAACCAGAAGTCCGGAGCCGAAGGTTTGAGTTAAGCCAGGCCCAAGCATTTGGCGAACGGCACTGAGGTCATTGGTTGAGCGGGCCATGAGATCGCCGGTATGATGCTCGCCGTAGAATTTTTGGTCAAGGCGCATGAACTGCTGGAACAAATCGTTGCGTAGCTCGTTCTCAACGGTGTATGAGATCGTACCGATGAGCTGGCGGATAAAGAAGTTAAGCACACTATTGACCACGCCGAGCAGCACAATTAACGCACAATACTTAAGCAGGAGCCCAGCGACAACGCCTTGTTGCTGCAAGCTGGTAACTGCAAGCTGTAGGATGTAGGGGGAAGCGGTCCCGACAATTGACCCTAACGCCGCCACGATAAAGCCCCAGATTAAAGGGACGCGTTGACGTCGTAAATACGGCCACAGCGGTGCTAACCCTTGCATACAACCTCTCGCAACATAACAGGCGACCATGTCTGGCCGCCCTTGTTGGTTAACATGATACCGCTTGTCGCCAGGAATGGTTAAGGAATTTGGGGCGAATCTTAGGGAAACATTTCGTGAGGGCAATGACAGCACGGGTCACATAGTTGGTTAGCACAACCTCGCATTCTACGACAACGATCCTTTATACTCTGATGTTACAAGAGGCAGTGACAGACTATGAGTGAGGATATTAGCAGACAAACATTCCAGATAGAGGTTGAGCAAGAGATTCACGCGTTGCGGGCACGCGCTGATCTTCGAGAAACCGACCTCAGGGGAGTCAACTTCCAGGGAGCCAGCTTCGAGCGAGTTGACTTGAGGGGAGCCAACCTTCAAGGAGTTAGCTTCGAGCGTGCCGACATGCGAGGCGCTCGGTTGAGGGGCGCCGACTTACAGGGAGCCGACCTCCGAGGAGCTAATCTCAACGGAGGTGACCTGAGGGAAGCCAACCTCCGGCAAGCGAACCTTGAGGGAGCTGATCTTACAATAAGTGCTCTTATGAAGGCCGACCTCTGCGGAGCTAATCTCCGGCAAGCGGATCTTAGGGCAGCTCAACTCTCAGATGCCATTTTCCAGGGAGCCAACCTGCAAGGAGTTGACCTGCGGAACGCCGACCTGAGGGGGACTAACTTTGAAGGAAGTAATCTTGACGGAGCCAATTTGGATAACATCACCTATGACGAGCGCACAATCTGGCCGGTTGATGGCACTCCAGCATAATCTACTGATGAACGCTTACATCGTCAGGCCTCATGAGAAAGCACGACAAAAAGGATCACGTCATGGAACGACAGGGGCACGGACCTTTAGAATATAGCGATCAGCGGCTGTTGGAAGAACTGCTTATGCTTGATCCAGGAAATATAATAGGTGGCGATCTACAACAGCGACTTCACAAGCAACCCGAGCAACAGCTAACAGTGCAGCAACGAAAGATGGTTCTGGCGTTACGTAATTATGCTAGCACGAAGAAAGCTGAAGAGCTACTACAGCAGGCAGATATTCGCGCACATCTATGTCCAGCTCTTTTGCGTGCATCTCCTGATGTATTCGATCTATCGACGGAGATAACACCTGTGCTCCAAGCATTAGCTGCTGCCGGCACTATTTCGATACCGCCTATACCTGTTCTTTATGCTTCGGTTGCACTCCAAATCTCCCGGATGGATATTGAGCGTTTTTGCAGTGATTACGGTAATAATGATACTTATCAGAGTGACAAGGAGCTAAGTTCGCTAATCACGAGGAAAGAACGTGTCATAGACCAACAGGACGTAAAAGCTATCGTTACTAGGAGAAGAGATTCTTCTGTAAGTAGTCTCCCTTTTGTAGCACAACTTCGTGTGACCCTCCGCATATGCCTCCCTCGAATCTTTGCAGGCATCATCGACCGTAGCTCAGGAGGCAAGCCGATTGAGGTGCATGTTACTGCTCACGATCCTTTGATTATGGAGATCATTCACACCATAAATAGCAGTAGTATCCCAGTTCCCGTAATCGTCATCGCGGACTGCAAGTATTCATTTGCTACCCTTGAGCATCTACGTGATTTGATTTCGATACGTTCGGAAGAGTTCCGGGCTCGTGGCATCTACCTAACAATGTACGGAGTCAATAGCTCGTTCGACAAGGTACATATCGGAGTGAAAGATCTGACGCCTGAGATCAAGGCATGGCTGGAACATGAGCTTGGTGAGGACCGTGTAGTGGTGTTCGAGCAAGATTATGGTATTGGGTAAAGATTCGAGTTCGTTGAACCGCAAAAGTCCGGATGAGACAAAAGTAGTCTCCTGAACCGCAAATGTAGATGTCATATGATATTACTGAGAGCAGTTGCCACACATGAACGGTGTACCCTGCACTGTGCAGCCTCTTGATATATATTATTGGTATATACCAGGAAGGTGCGTATGGAAACTGCGAAACTGTTCCAAAACGGGCAAAGTCAAGCCGTGCGCTTGCCCAAAGAGTTCCGCTTTCAGGGCGATAAAGTATTCATTAAGCGTATGGGCAATGCTGTCGTGTTGCTGCCGTACCATGATTCCTGGCAGGCACTCTTTGATAGCCTTGACAAATTCTCTGGGGACTTCATGGAGGATCGCGAGCAACCAAGCCAACCAGCACGGGAACGTGCTTTTGAATGATTCTTTTGCTCCATACAGCCTCAAATATGAGCTTGCAGCATATGCTATGCTATCCGGCACGCAACGCTGCTCCGACCGCAAAGATGCCACGCGGTTTTAATGTCCTCCATTTGTCCACGAGGTTGCTGTGAATCTTACACCACGCGAACAAGAGAAGCTTTTGATCTTTGTTGCTGCGGACGTTGCACGGCGGCGGCGAGCACGTGGCCTCAAGCTGAACTTGCCTGAGGCGACGGCCTTAATTACGGAAGCACTGTTGGAAGGGGCCCGCGATGGGCGGCGGGTGGTCGAGTTGATGCAGCTAGGCAGGGAAGTTTTGACGCGCGATGATGTGATGCCGGGCGTTGCCGAGATGCTCCCGGTCGTGCAGGTTGAAGCAACGTTTCCCGATGGCACGAAGTTGGTATCGTGTCATGATCCGATTGTGTAGGGAGGCGGCATGCAGACCAACGACCGCTATTTGCTGGCTGATGAGCCAGTCGAGATCAATGCCGGACGGCGCACTGTTACGCTGAAGGTTGCTAATACTGGTGACCGTCCGATCCAAGTCGGTTCGCATTTTCATTTCTTTGAGGTCAATCGTGCGCTCCGGTTTGACCGCGCGCAAGCACTCGGGATGCGCTTGAATATCCCGGCTGGCCTAGCGATCCGCTTTGAGCCGGGCGATGAGCGTGAGGTTGAGGTAGTCGAGTTCGGCGGCGCCCATCGGATGGTCGGCTTTAACAACTTGGTTGATGGGAGCGCCATCACGGACGGTGGACGACGAGATGCGTTGCGACGGCTGCAGGAGTGGCAGACGCCGGACAACGCTAGCGATACGTGAGGAAGTCTTGACCTCTATCTCTCGTGCTCACTATGCCGCACTGTATGGTCCTACAGTAGGGGATCGGGTTCGACTAGCCGATACCCAATTGCTGCTGGGGATCGAGCGTGATCTGTTACACGCCGGTGATGAGGTGGTGTTTGGCGGCGGAAAAACGATTCGGGATGGGCAAGGCCAGCGTGCGAGTGCAACCAGCGCGGGTGGAGCACTCGATCTGGTGATCACGAATGTGATTGTGCTCGATGCCGTGCTGGGTGTCCTTAAAGCCGATATCGGCATCAAAGATGGGCGGATCGTGGGCATTGGCAAGGCCGGTAATCCTGATACGATGGATGGGGTCCATCCGGCGATGGTGATCGGGCCAGGGACCGAGGCGATTGCTGGGGAGCATCTGATCGCAACGGCGGGGCTGATCGATACGCATATTCATATGATCACGCCGCATCAGGTGTATCACGCGTTGTCGAGCGGGATTACGACGATGATCGGCGGAGGCACCGGACCGGCCGATGGAACTAATGCGACGACGTGTACACCCGGTCCATGGAACATCGCACGTATGTTACAAGCTGCGGAGGGCTTACCCGTTAACTGGGGACTGCTGGGCAAGGGCAACAGCAGCCGGCCCGAAGCATTGCGCGAACAGCTTGAGGCAGGAGCATGTGGCCTTAAGGATCATGAGGATTGGGGAACGACCCCGGCGGTGATCGACTGCTCGCTGCGGGTGGCCGACGAGTACGATGTGCAAGTTGCGATCCATACCGACACACTCAATGAGTCAGGGTTTCTGGCCGACACGATCAGTGCCATCGACGGGCGCACGATTCATTCGTACCATACCGAAGGGGCCGGCGGCGGTCATGCCCCCGATATTATTGCGATTGCGGGTGAGCCTAATATCCTGCCGTCTTCGACCAATCCGACGCGGCCCTATACCGTCAATACTCTAGCAGAGCATCTCGACATGCTGATGGTGTGCCACCATCTCAATCCGGCGCTGGCCGAGGATGTGGCGTTTGCCGAGTCACGGATTCGGGCCGAGACGATTGCGGCCGAAGATGTGCTGCATGATATGGGCGTGCTTTCGATCTACTCGTCGGACTCGCAGGCGATGGGCCGGATCGGCGAATCGTGTATTCGCGCCTTCCAGACTGCCGACAAGCTGCTCGGGCAACGCGGCAAGCTGCCCGAAGATACCCCAGAGCATGATAATGCCCGCATTCTGCGCTATCTAGCCAAGCTGACGATCAACCCGGCATTGGCACATGGTCTGGCGCACGAAGTCGGCTCGCTCGAAGTAGGCAAACTCGCGGACATCGTGCTGTGGAGTCCAGAAATGTTTGCGGTCAAACCGAAGCTCATTATCAAAGGCGGGATGATTAATTGGGCATTGATGGGCGACCCGAATGCGTCGATCCCCACGCCCCAGCCAGTGCTGTACCGTCCACAGTTCGGGGCCTTTGGTGCGGCACTTGGGCAAACTTGCGTTAACTTTATGTCACACGCATCGGTTGAGCTGGATGTGCGCGGCAAGCTTGGACTGCAACGTCGTAGTGTGGCGGTCAAGCATTGCCGGAGCGTCGGCAAGGCAGCGATGGTCTGGAACAGTGCAACCCCATCGATTAGGGTGGATCCTGAAACGTACGAGGTACGGGTTGACGGCGAGGTGGTGTCGGTGCCGCCGGCCGAACGTTTGCCGTTGGCCCAGCTGTACTTTTTGGTGTAGCGGCATGCATGTATATCATCTGGTCGCGCGGGCCAATGTTGATGCTGAAGGTCTGATTATTGATCCGCAGGCCGTGCGACACGGAACTATCGAGCATGGGCAGGTTGGTGCATTGGCAGGACCAATCGATCCGCTGACCCATCTGAACCTCGACTTCGCGGCTCACCGGCTGGAGGGCTGCGTGCTGGTGGAAGAGTTAGCCGTGGGAGCGCAGGTGCCGTTCAGCGAGGGCGGGTTTACGATCGCATATCCACAGCCATCAGCTTTCCAGTTTCTAGGGAAGGTCGACCAAGCCGGGCGGCGGGCTGCCTGGCTGGAGCGAACGGATACGCAGCGTGGTTGACGGCTTAGCTCTGCTGGCTGGGCTGCAATTGGCAGACTCGTTCTTTCCGAGCGGGCTGTTTACGCAGTCGCACGGGCTGGAGCAGTTTGTGGCACTGGGCACACATGGTCCCGATCAGGTTGGCGCTTTGCTGCGTGCCTATCTGTTGCAGGTCGTGGGGCCGGCAGATGCGGTTGCACTACGTTGGGTGATGCGCGCGGAAGGGCAGCTTAGCGAGGTGGGACTGATCGACCAACGTCTCGACGCCCTGAAAATGAGCAGCGAAAGTCGCGAAGGATCACGCCGGAGTGGACGAGCCGTGCTGACGGTCGGGCAAACCGCATTTGCGGACGGGCGAGCACAGCAGTACGCCACGCAGGTCAACGCCGGAACGTACCCAGGGCATCATGCCATCGCGGTCGGGCTGCTGCTAGGGAGAGCGGGGCTTGATGAAGCCACGGCGGTGCTTTGCGAACTGCATGCGGTCGCGGCAGGGTGGCTGGCGGCTGCAGTTCGCCTGGGGGCGCTTGATTATGTTCAGGCACAAACACTGCTTCATGCGACCGCACCTTGGCTGGTGGCAGCCGCTGCCATCGGGCAAGACGTTCATTGGACTGACATGGGCGGTTGGGCTCCGCTGATCGACATCCGCCAGATGCAGCATGCTGCGTCCGAGTCACGCCTGTTTGCCAGCTAACCCAACACGAAGCACCTCCTTAGCGAAGCGTAGGATAGAGATGCAGATTGAAGCTCCACAATTGCCGGCGACGGCGGCACAACGAACAACGGTACGAATCGGCATCGGCGGCCCAGTGGGGTCGGGCAAGACTGCGTTGATCGAACAGCTGGTGCCAATGCTGCAAGCGCGTGGTATGGAACCGCTGGTTATTACCAATGATATTTATACGACCGAAGATGCTGAGCACGTGCGGCGAACATTGGCTGCGCAGCTTGACGCTGCGCGGATCGTCGGCGTTGAAACCGGCTGCTGCCCACATACTGCCGTGCGTGATGATCCTTCGATGAATATCGAGGCGGCCAACCAACTCGAAGCACAGTTTCCCGATGCGGCGGTAACGCTGATCGAGAGCGGTGGCGATAATTTGTCGCTAACGTTTAGTCGTGTTTTGGTCGACTATTTTATTTTCGTGATCGACGTAGCGGGCGGCGATAAAATCCCACGCAAGCGCGGGCCAGGGACGATGACGTCGGATCTGTTGGTGATCAATAAAATGGATCTAGCGCCATATGTGGGTGCCAGCTTGGCGGTCATGGAACGGGACGCGCGGCTGGTGCGCGGAGACCGTCCGTTTATCTTCACGAACTGCATGCGGGGCGAAGGGTTGACACCGATCATCGAGGAGATCGCCACGCTCGTCCGTAACAAACGAGCCAGTTGAGCAATTATGTCGTGACTCCGTCCGAAGCTGCACAGCTGACGCTCGTTTTCACCTCACAGGGCGATCGAACTGTTACGCAGCGGGCCATCGCGCAGCCACCCTTGCAGCTGTCACGGCTACGCTATGATGATCCCGCCGATTCAGGGCGGGCCGCAGTCACGCTGCTGCACCAAGCTGGCGTGGTACAGGGTGACTGCTACGTCCTTGATATCACGGCGGGAGGATGCAGCCGCGCAACACTAGCGACAGCTGCGGCAACGCAAGTTTACCGTGCTCCCGAGCATGGGGCGGAGCAGCACGTACACCTTGATATCGGCGAGCATGCGTCTTTCCGCTACCTACCTGAGCCACTGATTTTGTGCGCCGGTGCTGATTTCCGGCAGGTAACCAATGTCCGGCTGGCCCCCACGGCGAGTCTTATCCTCCTGGACGTGCTCGTGCCGGGTAGGTTACAGCGCGGCGAACTATGGCGGTTCCATCGCTTTTGTTCGGCCCTGACGGTTACGGCAGCCGATGGACATTTGCTGGTGGCCGAGCGCAGCGATCTGAGACCAGACGGTCAGAATTGGGTTGGTACAGGTATTTCTGAAGCGCCGGTCGTAGGCAGCGCCTATCTGCTCGGACGATCGTATCCACCGCTGCTGCCTGCATTACGACGAGAGGTGAGCAGTACTTTGCTCGGTGTTGATCTGCTACCAAATCAGGCCGGCGTGATCGTGCGGATGCTTGGCAGTAGCGGGAGTGCTGTGCGGCGAGCACTGCTCGGGATTATCGAAGGCGTTGAACAGGTGCGGACTCGTTAACGAGGTGGCATATCCTACCCATGCTTATCGCTGCCTACGACTAGGTCAGCATGAGTTCTGATAGCTCAACCCAACGCTCCATGGCATCTTCGAGCACCGTGTTGGTCTCGACAAGCTCGTTAGACATTTGCTCAAGCTCTTGGTAATCACCGCTGCCTTCGGCCAGACGAGCATTAAGCCGCGCCTGTGTTGCTTCAAGCTCGGCAATCCGAGCCTCAAGAATGTCGAGCTCGCGCTTGGCTTTGAACGATGACGTGCGCGGCTTGGACGACATCGGAGCCGCTTTGGATGGAGCGGACCGTGCCAGGCCAGGACGACGTTCGTCCGCAAGCGGCTGCTTCCGCCCTTGGCGTGCCTCGGCATACGTAGTATAGCTCCCAGGGAAGGTCACAACAACGCCGTGATCAAAGGTCAACAAGTGATCGACGGTGCGATCTAGAAAATAACGGTCGTGCGAAGCGACGATCAGCGTACCGGCCCAGTCATCAAGATAATCTTCAAGAATGGCCAGCGTCTCGACGTCAAGGTCGTTGGTCGGCTCGTCAAGCAACAGGACGTTCGGCGCAAAGAGTAGGGTCCGCAGCAGGTATAAGCGACGACGCTCGCCGCCGGATAGCGTGCCGACGCGAGCATATTGAGCCTTGGCATCGAACAAAAAACGCTCCAACATTTGGGCTGCCGTTACGATGCTGCCGTCCGCAGTCTGAACGAGCGGCGCTTCGTCTTCCAGATATTCGATGACGCGTTGGTCGAGATTGAGGGCCGTCGACTCCTGATCATAGTACGCGAGGCGCACCGTTTCGCCGACGACGACTTCGCCCGCATCCGGTGTCAGCCGCCCCGCCAACATATTCAACAAGGTCGTTTTGCCGCTCGCGTTGGGGCCAACGATCCCCAGGCGCTCACCGCGCTCAAGTGTTAAGGTCAGGTCATCAAACAGCTGCCGACCGCCGAAGCTTTTGGCGACATGTTTGAGCTCGATGACGCGTTTGCCGAGGCGCTGTGCACTAGGCACAGTCATGCTTAATGCAGCAGCGGATTTCGCGGTGGGCTCGTCGCGCATAGTCTCGAAACGCTGAATCCGGGCCTTTTGTTTGGTACTGCGGGCTTGAGCGCCCTGGAGCATCCAGGCAAGCTCTTTGCGGAGAATCGAACTGCGACGCTGGTCGACCGTCGCTTGGGCTTCTACACGTTCGGCGCGCCGTCGCACGTACTCGGAGTAGCCTCCCTGTGAGTCCCACAGCTTGCCACCTTCAAGGGCCAGGATACGTTTGACCACGCGGTCCAAAAAATAGCGATCATGCGTGACCAGCAGCAGTGCAGTAGGGGTACGGGTCAGCTCCGTTTCAAGCCAAGCGACGGTATCAGCATCGAGATGATTCGTCGGCTCGTCGAGGATCAGCAGATCGGCCGGGTCAATCAGCGCGGCAGCCAGCGCGACACGCCGGCGTTGACCGCCTGAAAGGTTGCGAAGCAGCGCGTCGGTATCGACAATCCCGAGCTGTGACAAAATCGTTTTGGCGTGGCGTTCGGTCTCCCACGCGCCGGTTAACTCCATGCGTTCGCTTAATTCGCCGAGCCGGAGCAACGCGGCTTGATCGTCGGGATGTTGCTGGACAGCGAGCACAGCAGCCTCATAGTTACGCACCAGTTGCATGCGCTCGCCCTCACCTGCGAAGAGGTGCTCAAGCACCGTCTTATCACCGTCCATCTGTGGATTTTGACCGAGGTAGGCGACTCGTACGCTCCCATTAATGGAGACGCGCCCGGTATCCGGCGTTTCCGCACCCGCAATGATCCGCAACAGCGTCGACTTACCGCTGCCGTTGACACCAATGACGCCGATGCGTTCGCCGCGCTCCATACCGAAGGAGAGAGCCGTGAATAACGCGCGATCATCAAATTGTTTACTAACTGACTCTACAGATAATAGATGCATGAGCGATGAGTGCCGGCTATTGGGCGATATTAGGAGAGAGCTTGCCTGCTACACCCGAGTCACGAAGCTCGTCAACACCGTTCGTCTTGAGCCAGCCGCGGCGCTGTGTGCTGATGGTGCTGAGCATCTGGGCGTCATGCTGGTCTAAGCGCATCGCTAGCTCACGCAGGGTCATCTCGCGCTGGCCACGCACCATGATCTTGTTTTCCCAGTGTTTGGCTGAGACAGTACGTAGCACATCCAGGGTTGCGCGGCGGACCGCGAAGAAGGTGCTTAGGTCGTCGTTAAACACACGGTCGAGCAGCAAACCTGTGGGTTCGGGCTCTACCAAATCGGGCTTTTCTCCCACTTGCGACTGCTTGACGGCTTGTAGGTAGACCTTTTCACGCTCAACGGCCAGCGCTACGAGCTCGGCAATCGACGCATCTGCAGCTGTACCACGGTAGATTTGGTCAGGGGACAGACCCGCGATCCGCAGCCGAATACCGTTACAGGTAGCTTCGAGATGAGCTAAGGCGATAAGCTCGGCCGGTATCGTATCATTACCGCCCTGACTCGTCGGGGGTGCATAGATGGTCATCGGCGTTTATCCTTATCATGATCGGCTCGTCGACTGCATATTTTACTCGGCATGGGTAGTTCCGGCAATGGCGAGTTGATGTTGCATCTGTTGCCAGTCAGCCAGCGTGTTGATGTTACCAAAGGCAACGCCAGCGGGATCGAAACGCCGCAACTGGTCCTCGGTGACCGCTTGCACGCGTACCTGGTCATACACTCGCCGGATTTTGAGGTTGCCTTCCGCGAGGAGCGCAGTCATGACCGGGAGGCAGCTCCGCATGTAGATCGCACAAAGCGTCTCCCACCCGCCGCTCTTGGTATCACCCGTGGTTTGAGGAGCCAGGATATCGTAGGTACGTTGTTGGTCCACCATCCAGCGTAATAACGCAACATTTAGTAGAGGCATGTCGGCGGCCACGACGAGTGCAGCGGAATGCTGCGCGGCCATCAGACCGGTCGCAATGCCGCCAAGGGAGCCGCCTGACGGAAAGGCATCAGGAACGATGCGTACTGCAAGGTTGGTCCACTCCAACGGGTCATTTAGCACCACAATGACCTCATCGCACACCGTATGGAGTACGGCGACCGTATGCTCTAGCAAGGTTGGCCCCGCTTCACCCCACAAGCGTAAGCGCCGCTTATCCTGGCCAAGTCGCAGGCTTTTACCACCCGCCAGTACAACACCAGAGATTGGTTCGCCCATGTTGTGCCTCCTCAGGCAGTGTAGCATAGGGCGCGCAGAGAAGTTGAAAGGGATTACCTCCAGTATGGAATGACCATGGCGGATGAGATTATGGTAGTAGAATATGGCATCAGTAGACCGTCAGCAATATAGGCACGTCAACCATGTACTACCGTCCAACCAAAATTTCAGGCCGTCAGCGGTTGAGAGCGATTCTGCACCAGCGCTGTCCACGGTGCTGCCAAGGTGGGGTATTCCGGGGCGTCGTTGCGATGCGTGAAGAGTGCATGGTGTGTGGGTTTCACTTTGGGCGCGAAGAGGGCTATTTTGTTGGTGCGATGTATGCCAGCTATTTTTTGGCGCTGGGAGTGTTGGGGGTGATTTTTGGCATCCTATGGTTGCTGTTGCGGTCCGTCTGGTCAATCCGCTGGATTATGGGCCTCACCGTTGTGTTCTTCCTGCCCTGTGTACCGACAATTTTTCGCTACTCCCGCGTCCTCTGGATGCACATTGATTGGATGATCGATCCTGACCAGCCCGGTAATCTCAACTAGGCGCTAATGGTGCAGCATTTGAGTGATCAAAATACGCCGACTGATCACCATGCCATGCGTGGAAGGCGGCGTTGATGCGCAGGGCATGACCCGGAGATAGATCAGTGGGTAGCGCATGCTCAGCGAACCAGCGTGTGGCGAGCACCTCATGAGCATGGGAGGATGGGTTTACGACCTCGTAAGCATCAAGGAGCTTGCAGAGAAAAACATATTGGTACAAGTGGTGCAGTGACACTGTGCCACAGAGTCGCGAGTCGAAGACGCCTACCAGCAGCGTTGCCTGACACCGTATCCCTGTCTCTTCAAGTGCTTCACGTTCCACTCCCTCGGCCGGAGTCTCGCCCACTGCTAGTCCACCACCGGGCATGGCCCATTTGTGATCGTCAGCCCGCTGAACGAGGAGGATACGGCCCTGCTCATCGATAATTGCGGCGTCACCACCCGAGATTGGACCAGGGTGTTTAAAGATTACGGAGCGCAGGGGTTCAAGCTGATTGAGGGGCTGATCTGCTACGACGGCGAACATTTCGAGCGCGATCGTTTGTATTTTCTGATAGTTATCTCGCTCATAACTACCCTGCGCAAACTTTAAGCCAGTCGCCGTGATGTCACGCAACATATCGGCCCAGAGAGCGATTGATTCGACAGGTGTCATGCTTGGTCTGCGAGCATGGAGGTAAACCAAGGCCGCGTGTCCAGCAAATCCGCACGATGATGGTCTGTTTCGGACATACCCTCCGCAGCCGGTGCAGGCAGTTGCAGGCGTTGCCAGAGCCAAGCAGGTAATGCTGCGGCATGGATAGGAGACAGCCAGATGAATACAGATAGTAACCCGCGCAAGAGAGCAATATCCTCCGCTACGCGACCGAGCAGATAATTCCAGTCAAGGGTTGGACCGGCAGCAGACACGAGATTGAGCACATCCGGCCAGTCACAACGATCATGGTGCAGGATATAGAGCTTATTCCAGATGACCTCTTCCACAGGCAGGACGCGGATGTGCTCACCACGAACGTTCAATTCAGGCCCACATGTGAGCCAGGCGTCGTCTACGGAGGCATGGTGGTTGGCCATCGACCAAATCACATCAACGATGATTTCCTCGCGATGGGCACGGTAAATCCAACTCCGGTCATACTCAAGTTGATCATAGTAGTCGCTCAGGCCGCTATGCGTGAGGGTATCAACGAAGTCATCACGGCTTTCCGGTAAGATAAAGAGATCAAGGTCTTTGGTGTTCCGCCAGTGGCCGGTGTAGGTTGCTAGCGCGAAGGCACCACCCAAGGCAAAGGGCAGGCTGCGGGCGCGTGCTTCGGCAATGACCGTCTGATAGACCGACCATTGATCGTCGGGAATGTCGTTCAGCCAGGCCAGACGTCCCTCTTTGGCGTCCGGTTGCTTTGCAGAGTCCGTCATGGTAATCCCCCAAGTGAGTCGTCTTTCCTTGAACGAAGCAACAAGGATGCCAATGCGTCTCGAGAGTGCCAGCTCGATAGCCACACCTAGCCGTAGGGCTGCACAAGCAGAAGTGTCTCCATCTCGTCGGGTGTGAGGCCGCCATGGGCACCACGATGATGCTGTTCAAAGCGATCTTTCTGATACCACCACACTGACTCATGGGTGTACGGCAGAATCACGAGATTGCCAACGCGCCCAAGGAAGGTTGGCGACGGCGGGGTGGCACCAAAGAAATTGCCGGCGATCAGGGCATCGACACGCTGAACCTCGGCTTTGCCGGCCAGATGATGCTGTAAAGCGGCGTGTGCGTCATCCAAATACTCGGGTTTGATATGCAAAAACATATCACGGCACGAGCCGGCCGGCACAAGTGGCTGCCCGGCGGCATTAGTTTTGAGCCAGCCCTGAATTGGGGGTAAGGTGTGGTTGAGATAGACCGTGGTGGCCGGATCAATAGGAGCATGGCCGTGGTCGGCAGTCATCAGGAACAGGGTTCGTTGTCCGTGGCGGACGAGGTTGGCATGAAAAATATGTTCCATGACGTCTAAAAATGCCGTGATCTCGGCGGCAGCCTGGGGTGAATCTGGACCATATAGGTGGCAGATGGTATCAATGTGGTCATAGTACAGGAAGTAATAGGAGCGGCTGTCTTGTCTGGCGAGCAGTTGTGTTAAGTTAATAACTGCTTCAGGTAAGGTGCGGTACGGCATGATTGTCGCGCCGTTCGTCACGAGTTCGGTGTAGGGCGAAAAGGCATAGGCAAGGTGCTGGAAAACAACGGAGCGTACACCGGCAGCCTTGAGTTCTTGATACAGCGTATGGGTTGGGTATAATGCCGATGGAGCTACACCCGTCCCTTGCAAAGTATCGCGCTGCGAATCGCCTGCAAAAGAATAAAGGAGTGGCGCGATTAAGGCATCTACCAGCGGCTCGTAGTAGTACCATTCATAGACTCCACTCTGCCCGACCGGCAATCCAGTATGGATGGCCGTGACATGCGCGGCCGTGGTCGAGGGAAATTGGGAGGTCAGCTTGGAGACCAAGCCTTCGTCGATCATGCGACGCAAGAACGGGTGATCCGAGAATTGTTCAAAGAAGCGCCAGCCGAACGCGTCAATGAAGAACAGGATCACCGTGTCGTATTTCTGATACAGATCCGAGCGTGGGCCAAAGGGCACACCTTGACGCTGATCATCGGTCAGCAGACAACGCAGCGTTTGCGGGATTTGTGCGAAACCATAACTGTCGTAGAGCGGATGGATAAAGTGGGAGTTCAATTGAGCAGCGTCTACCGCGTCGAGCGACGCTTGATCGATCATTGGGCCTTCTCCTTGCTCCATGGCGATTGTACACTAAGCGCAAGCTGAGGATGCAGACCATTAGGGATAGTGGATCAACCATAACTGAAGGGAGGTACAGGTGGGGACGGACATCGCACTCAGATTTTATGATGTTTATAACCGGCAGGACGTCGGGCTGTTGGATGAGTTGCTGGCGGCAGACTACGTAGGGGAAGTCAACGGCACCAAGATTGTGGGGGCGGCAGCAGCAAAAGAATTTATTGGGGCCTTTTTAGCGGGCTTTCCTGACGTACAGTACACTGTGCATGATGTGGTTGCGCAGGCGGATAAGGTTGTCGCGCGTTGGACGGCAACCGCAACGCATCAGGGTAGCTTTGCGGGGATCGAGCCGACAGGCAAGGATGTTACGATGCTCGGCATCACAATCTTCCAAGTCGCCGAAGGCAAAATTCGTGGACTTTGGAACAACTGGGACTTGTTTGGCCTGCTGCAGCAACTGAGGTCGTCATGAACGCGGCGACGGCGGGTAATGGAAGACGGGACAAAGTGCTGGCCATGGAACATCCCACGGCCAGCACTTCCCAATCTCGGAATGGTTAGTGCTTGAGCAAATACCAGCCTGTGGCTACGAATGCAATCGCAATCAAGGGAGCTGCGATATGCAGCATGCTCGCCAGCATCAGGGCTCCCAAGCCCATTAAGGCCATGCCGGCTTTCTGGTTACGGCTGTAGACGGTGCTGATGGGAGCACCAGTCTGCGGGTCGAAATGCGGGCCGCTGCGGAAACTAGATCCCAACTGCGTCGCTCCTTGACGTGCACTGTCGATACCCCGCTGGACCAGGTTTTGCCCATCAGGTCGGCCCATCGCGAACCAGAGCAGCAGATACAGCGGAATACCGATCGGGGTCGCGAAGCCAAGGACGAGAAAGCCAATGCGTACGAATGCCGGATCAACCTGTAGATATTCGCCGAGACCGCCGGCTACACCGCCGACTACCCTGTGAGTTGTTGAAAGAGTTAGTTGCGTGTTCATTGTAAGCTCCTTATGTGTTCTGGAGCTATGACGATGGCCGTTGCAAAATGTTGCGTCCAATTGCCGAGATCGTCTGCACTGCACAGGCCGGTCGATGAAGGAGAGCAGCATGCTATATGTTGATGAGTCTGGTCCAGTGACGGCCCCCGCGATCGTTTTTCTGCATGGCGGAGGTCTCAGTGGGCGGATGTGGGAGCCACAAATCGAAGGGCTGCCGGAATACCATTGCCTTGTGCCCGATTTACCAGAGCAGGGGCGGAGCATTGCTACCGGGCCATTTATCTTAGACGGCGCCGCTCAGGATGTAGCGACAATCATCCGCGAACGGGTGCCGAGTGGACGAGCGCATATCGTTGGGCTATCACTCGGTGGTGCCGTGGGACTGACTGTACTCCGGCTGTTTCCTGAGGTGGTCGACCATCTCATCGTTAGTGGGACAGCAGCCGGATTAGGAAAAGTGTTGGGAGCGATTTCGATTGCAGGAGCAGCACTGTATCGCTTCATACCGGCAGAAACACTGGTGCGCCTCGCGTATACGCAGTTCCACATTCCACCGGCCTACTACGGACTGGTCCACGATGATCTCGTCCTGGGTATGAACGCCACATTTACTCGCCACTATACCCAAGCGCTGATGACGATGGAACTGCCTCGTGGAACAGCGGCACCAACCCTGATCGCTGTCGGTGAGCGCGAAACAATCCCGGCCAAACGGGCTGCGCGGCGACTCGGCACAACGGTAGGGAATGCGCAGCAGGTCATCGTTCCAGGGGTAGGGCATCTGTGGAATCTGGAAGCACCGGCCTTGTTTACAGCGATGGTACGAGCGTGGATACGGGATAAGCCGCTACCGGAAGGGTTGAGAGTCGTGCGATGATGATACAACGACCGTTAGGAAAGACTGGGTTACGAGTTTCGGCACTTGGTTTTGGTGGAGCCCCGATTGGTTTTGCTCCGGCGCAGCATGCGGCGAGCTTTGTGGCATTAGTGGAGCGCGCAGTCGATCTCGGCATTACACTGTTTGATACTGCACCGGATTACCGGCATAGCGAGGAACTGCTGGGGCGAGCGCTACGAAGTCACCGCCGAGATGTCGTACTGGCGACCAAGTGCGGCCGGCTCCAGCCATGGAATGGTTATGACTGGATTGTCCGAGAGGATTGGAGCGCAGAGGGTATAGTGGCGACGGTCGATGAAAGTTTGCGCCGCCTTCAGACTGATTATCTTGATGTGGTGCAGTTGCATAGCCCACCACGTTGGGTGCTTGATGATGGCGCAGCCATCCAAGGCTTAGTGCGCGCGCAGGAGGCTGGGAAGATTCGACATTTGGGAGTGAGCGCGGATGGTGACGACGCTCGACGGGCACTCGAATTGGGTGTCTTCGCTACGCTCCAAACGTCGTATAGTATCTTACAACAAGCTCCCGGCGACGATGTGCTGCCGGCGGCAGCGGAGCAGGGACTGGGGCTCATTATTAAGCAGCCTATTGCCAATGGTATTCCATTACTCCGGCAGCGACCCTCGCATCCCGACTGGAGTTGGAAGTGGGACATCGCGCAACAGCTGGACTGGCAAGTCATGGGCGCGGAGGAAAACCGACTCCAATTCGCACTGCGCTGGGTACTGGCTAACCCGTTGGTTAGTAGTGCGATCGTGGGTACGACGCGACTTGAACATTTGCTGGCGAACGTTGTGGCTGCCGAGCTACCGGCGTTAGACGCAGCAAGCTTTCAAGTGGTACAGCATGCGTATGTGGTAGCTCAACAGACAGGAAGGTACGAGGAGCCATGATCCGAATCGGCTTTATTGGCTGTGGCGGTATTGCGCGCGAGTATCTTCAGCGCCTTGATATGCTGTCAGATGAGGCGCAGGTTGTCGCCTTTTGCGACATCGATCAAGGGCGTGCGCAAGAGCTAGCACTGGGTCGTGAGGTAGGGCGGGACCGGCAGATCGGGATCTACACCGATTACCGTCCAATGCTCTACCATGGGCAGCTGGATGCCATCTTCGATAACTTGCCACCGTTTGCGCGAGGCGACGAGCTGGTCCTCGCTGCCGAACGCGGGTGCGCGATCTTTACGACCAAACCATTAGCATTGGATCTTGCGACCGCACAGCGTAGCTTCGCGGCTATTGAGCAGGCCGGGGTCATCAACAGCGTCGGCTATATGTTTCGGTATAGTGGCATTACGAAGTATGTCAAAAATCTGCTCCAAGATCGGCCACTGGCAATGATCATGGGGCAGGTCATCGGTGCAATGCCGGGCGGCTGGAACCAGCAGCGAGCGCTGTCAGGCGGTCAGATTGTGGAGCAAAGCACCCATATGGTCGATCTCGCACGCTATTTCGGCGGCGAGATCAAGCAGGTGTATGCCCTGGGACGCAAGGGCACGGTACCCGAGCGGGTCGATTATGAAGATGTGACGACCGTCAGCCTCGACTTCGACGGTGGCGCAGTTGGCACAATCGTCTCGACGTGCGCTGTCTGGAAATTCTTCTGGGGCTGCACGATCATCGCCCGCGATTTGCATCTGGAACTGGTGTATGACGCCTGGACAGTGCGAGGGACCATCGATGGCGAACCGGTCGACTACCATGATCCAGTGAGTGGTTATCTCGAGCAAATAGCAACCTTCGTCCGTGCTGTCCGCGACCACGACCAAAGCTTGGTGCGCTGTTCCTACCGTGACGGATTGGGGACCCTGGCGACGACACTGGCCGCAAATCGATCCCTGGTGAGCGGATTGCCGGAACCTGTCATCAAGTAATTGTAAGGTAGAGAAAGTGTGATTGAGCGGTGGAGCAACATTTCGGCAACCGCGTTGAACTCATAGCAAACGAGGGATGGGACCCACGCATTACCGTTTTGAGATGTGCGCTGCATGATGGGAGCACAGTTGATCATCATGTCATTGAGCACAACATTAGCTACTTCGATATGTTGGAACGGCACTGCAGGGCGGCATTAGTAGGCGGTCTCAGCGCGGAGTTGGCACCGGAGGAGGATGCTGCCGCGCGTGTAGGCTTCCCACTTGCGGCAGCACTCCCACCCCATTTAGCGGTCGAGAAGGTAGACGTTATGTATGAGCGTGGACATCAAGACGCAGTGCGCGCGATGCTGCGGTACCTTCAGGCGAAGCCGGACGCGCTACCCACTGATTGATGGGTGTCAACGGCTCATTCTTGCTCAGGCTTCGACGGCTTGCTCTCGAGCAAGCTGTCGAGCTTGGCATCCAGGTCATCCAAGCGCATCTCAATATTGGTCAAGCGCTCTGCCAGACTGGTTACATCGGAGCGTGTAGGCATGTTAAGCTGAGCCAGCACCTGGGCCATGCTTTGCTCGATCAGCTTGCGGAAGGGTGCCGACGTTGTTAGGTAGGTATCCAGCATTTTTCCGGTGGCCTGGGCGTAGCCTTCGGTATTCACGAACTGCTGCATCATCTTGGACCACGCGTCCAGGTTGGCATCGCGCAGCCCTTTCATCATGCCAAAGGGGTCCATGGGGTTAGTATCGTCGGGGCGATGTTGACTCATGTTGGTTCTCCCTTACATATAAACGCCGCCGTTGATGTTGATCTGCTGGCCCGTGATATAGTCGCCATCGGCGGCCAGGAAGGCCACTGCCTTGGCGACCTCCTCGGGCAAGCCGAAGCGTCCCATCGGGATCTTGGCTTTGATTTGATCCTGAACGTTGGCCGGCACCTTTGCCAGCATCTCGGTCAAGGTAAAGCCCGGCGCGATGGAATTGACGGTGATGTTGTACTTGGCCAGTTCAATGGCTGCGGTTTTGGTGAAGGCGATAATGCCACCTTTGCTCGCGGCATAGTTCGCCTGACCAAAGTTACCGGCCTGACCGACATAGGAACTGATGTTGATAATGCGGCCAAATTTGTGGTCGATCATGCCCTGCATCGCCGCAGTGGTACAGTAATAGACGCTGTTGAGGTTGGTGTTAATGACCTCGGTCCAGTCGTCGTCGGTCAGCTTGCGCATCGATCTATCGCGGGTGATACCGGCGTTGTTAACTAGAATATCGAGCTGTCCAAAGTGCTCCACGGCCTGCTTAACCATACCGCGCACCTGGTCTTTATCGCTGACATTGGCTTGGAGCAGCAGTGTTTTACCACCGAACTTAGCGATCTCATCCGCCACGGCTTGGGCCTCATCCTCGGCGCTGAGGTAGTTAATGGACACACTGGCACCCGCGTGCGCGAGCTCCAAAGCGATTGCCCGACCGATACCGCGTGACGCACCTGTCACAAGTGCAATCTTGCCATCTAGTCGTCCCATAGTCGTTGCTCCAGCTATGTCATGCGCTCGAAAATCGCCGCGATCCCTTGGCCACCACCAATACACATGGTCACTAGAGCATAGCGGCCCCCGGTGCGCTTGAGTTCATAGAGTGCTTTGACGGTCAAAATGCAGCCTGTTGCGCCAATTGGATGGCCGAGCGAGATACCGCTGCCATTGGGGTTGACCTTTTCGGGTGGGAGTTCAAGGTCGCGGATCACAGCAAGCGCTTGAGCAGCAAAGGCTTCATTGACCTCAAACACGTCAATATCTTGAATACCCAAGCCTGTGCTATCAAGGAGCTTGCGCACGGCGGGAACCGGGCCGATACCCATATACTTGGGATCAACACCGGCATGGGCATAGCCGACGAGCCGGCCCATCGGTTTCAAACCACCTGCTTCGGCTTTACGGCGCTCCATTAGCACGACCGCAGCCGCCGCATCATTAATACCGGAGGCATTGCCGGCGGTGACGGTGCCGGTCGGCGTAAAGACCGGCTTGAGCTTCGCCAGCCCTTCCAGCGTGGCTTCGCCACGCACGGATTCGTCGGTGGCAAATTCGGTTGTGCCGCCTTTCACTTTGAGTTCGACCGGCAGGATTTGCTCCTTGAAATAGCCTTCCACCGTCGCTTTCGCCGCGCGGCGCTGTGATTCGACCGCCAACTTATCTTGATCTTCACGGCTCACATGCCACTTTTCAGCCACATTCTCGGCCGTGATACCCATGTGACAATCATCGAAGGGGTCGGTCAAGGCCCCGACCATGGCATCAACGACCGCCGCATCATTCATGCGCTGGCCCCAGCGCATACCCGGCAGCCAATACTGCCCGCGGCTCATGACCTCGACCCCGCCGGCGACTGCCGCATCCACATCACCAACCATGATCGCTTGTGCAGCGGAGACGATCGCCTGCAGGCCGCTACCACACAGACGATTGAGGGTATAGGCGGGGATTTCGACCGGCAAGCCACCGTTAACACCGGCGACACGCGCCAAATACATGTCGTGGATATCGGTGTGAATCACGTTCCCAAAGACCACTTGGCCGATTGCTTGAGGCTCGACCCCGGCCCGTTTCACGGCTTCGCGGACGACCATCGCCGCCAGTTCGGTCGGTGGCTTATCCTTGAGACTGCCCCCGTATTTACCGATAGCGGTGCGAACGCCGCTGAGCACCACTACTTCACGCCCTGCACTCATACTGCTCCTCCTTGCGGATCCTGATTCATGCTCCTCACCCTTCCAGCGTGCTTAAGTCACCCTCGGGCAGGCCCAGGGCACGTGCTTTCAGCACGCGACGCATAATTTTGCCGGAGCGGGTTTTGGGCAAGCCGGGGACGAAGCTGATCGATTCTGGCCGGGCAATAGGCCCCATCTCTTTGCCCACATGCTTGCGCAATTCGTTTTCGAGATCGTCAGATGGCTCGAAGCCCTGGCGCAGAATCACGAAGGTATGGATCGCGTTGCCTTTGAGCTCATGCGGCAGACCGATGGCAGCGGCCTCAGCGACGGCGGGATGAGAGACGAGGGCCGACTCGACCTCGGCCGTACCCAGGCGATAGCCGGAGACTTTAATAACGTCGTCGATGCGCCCGATCACCCAGTAATAACCGTGCTCATCACGACGAGCGGCATCACCGGCGGTATAAAAGCCAGGCAGCCGGCTCCAATAGGTTTCTTTGTAACGTTCGGGATCACCATAGATCGTGCGAAGCATCGAAGGCCACGGTTTTTTAACCACCAATAAGCCATCGTCGTCTTGTCCGGCCGGTTTACCTTCTTCGGTCAGCACATCACACTCGATGCCCAAGAACGGCTTGGTCCCAGAGCCCGGCTTGAGAGGCGTCGTCGGGTTGGGCGTGATCATGAAGGCACCGGTTTCGGTCTGCCACCAAGTATCCATGATCGGGCAACGTTCTTGACCGATCACACGGTAATACCAGCGCCAAGCCTCCGGGTTGATCGGCTCGCCGACCGAACCAAGCAGCCGGAGCTTGCTCAGATCATACTTGGCAGGGATCGCGTCGCCGAAGCGCATCAAAGCACGCACAGCAGTCGGTGCCGTATAGATAATCGTGACCCCATATTTCTCAGCAACACTCCACCAGCGACCCGGATCAGGGTAACTTGGTGCACCTTCGTAAATGACCTGAGTAGCCCCTAGCATGAGGGGACCGTAGACGATGTAGGAGTGACCGGTGATCCAGCCCGGATCGGCCGTACACCAATACACATCGTCGGGCTTGATATCAAAGGTGAAATGTAAGGTTGTGGCGACTTGCACCTGATAGCCACCACAGGTATGCAGCAGCCCTTTGGGCGCGCCGGTTGAACCAGAGGTATACAGCAGAAACATCGGATCTTCGGCGTCCATCTGTTCCGTGGCGCAGGGGGCATCCATACCGGGACGTGCAGCGAGTTCGTGATACCACAGATCCCGGCCGGCGTGCATGGCAATGTCGTGGCCGGTGCGGCGGACGACGATCACACGCTCAACCAGATCGGCGGCACGGTCTACGGCCCCATCGGTAATATTCTTAAGCTCGACGATCTTGTTATTCATCCAGCCGCCGTCACCGGTAATGACCACACGTGACTGACCATCGACGATACGAGAATGCAGTGCATCGATCGAGAAGCCGCCATACACGACCGAGTGCATCGCGCCAAGCTTTACGATGGCCAGCATAGCGATCACCAGTTCGGGAACCCGCGACAGGTAGACGGTGACGCGGTCGCCCTTTTTTACGCCCTGGGACTTGAGCACGTTGGCAAAGCGGTTGACCTCAACTTCCAGATCAGCATAGGTGTAGCGTTTGGCTTCGCCCTGCTCGGATTCCCAGATCAAGGCGACTTTATCACGGTTGGGACCATTCGCATGCCGGTCGATGGCGTTGTGCACCACGTTGATCTTGCCGCCGGTAAACCACTTAAAGAACGGTGGATTTGAGTCGTCCAACACCTGCTGGTAAGGCGCATACCAGTCTACAAACCGGGTGGCCATGTCGGACCAGAAGTCCTGGGGGTGTTGGATCGACCATTGGTAGAGTTCTTCAAAGGTGGAGTAGCCTTTCTCACGAGCATAGGCCATGACATTGGAGTGCTCAACCAATTCCTGAGGGGGATAGTAGAATTCGGGATGGGTCCCGTCGTCGAAGTGTTCCACCGTGTTCGGAGCACCGGTTCTATCAGCCATAACAACCTTTCCTTATCATCTTCGACAGGCGGTGGTAGCTGCCCAGCAGATAGTGTGCCTGCCGCAAGCGTATATGATAGATCAGCGCATAGGGATCATTCAACTTGATTGCTGGCTCATTATTCTTCAATCGTACTGGTATCGCCCAGCGGTTGACCAAGTGCCTGGGCTTTTAGCACACGACGCATGATCTTGCCCGACCGAGTCTTGGGCAGCTTCGGCACAATCGTAATCGCCTCAGGCTTGGCAATGGGACCCATAGTGTTGCTAACATGTCCCTTCAGTTCTTCAATGAAAAGGTCACCTGTATCTGCAATACCCTGGCGTAAGATCACAAAGGCGTGAATAGCAGTACCTCTGATCGCGTGTGGCAGACCGATCACAGCTGCTTCGGCAACGGATGGGTGCGATACGAGCGCCGATTCGACCTCGGCTGTCCCTAAGCGGTAGCCGGAGACCTTCATTACGTCATCGGTACGACCAATAACCCAGGTATAGCCGTCAGAATCGATACGGGCCGCATCGCCGGTCAAATACACACCGGGCAATTCGCTCCAATACTGCTGCACATAGCGATCAGGATCGCGATAGACAGTACGCAGCATGCCGGGCCATGGGCGCTTGATGATCAGACGTCCTTCGGTATCCGGCGGTACGGGTAGGCCATTGTCATCGACGACCGCGATCTCGACGCCGGGCATAGGCAGCCCGCACGAGCCGGGCTTCATTGCGACGGTCGGTAGGTTCGAGATCATGGGCTTGCTGGTCTCGGTTTGCCACCACGAGTCGATGATAGGGCAGCGGCTCTGTCCAATCTCCTCGAAGAACCAGCGCCAGGCCTCAGGGTTGAGGGGCTCGCCAGCAATACTCAAGAGGCGGAGCGAGCTAAGGTCGGATTTTGCCGGCCATTCTGCACCGAAGCGCATGAGACCTCGGACACCGGTCGGCGCCGTGTACATGATCGTGGCCTTGTGGCGCTCAACGATATTCCACCACCGGCCCGGATTGGGGTAGGTCGGGGCACCCTCGTACATGATGGTCGTCACGCCGTGCATCAGTGGGCCGTATAGCACAATTGAATGGCCAACGATCCAACCAGCATCCGAGGTGCAGAAGAGGATATCGCCATCCCGGAAGTCGAGCGCCCACTTCAGCGACGAGTAGACGTCGACGAGATAGCCGCCGACCGTATGGACGACCCCTTTCGGTGCGCCGGTTGATCCCGAGGTATAGATAATGAAAAACGGATCTTCACTATCCATCGACGCAGTAGGACAAGGTCCGACCATCTGTGGATCGTCCATCAGCGTATGCCAATCACGATCACGAGGCGTCTGGTTGATGGGATTACCGGCATGCTTGACACAGACCACCGTTTCGACGCTCGGCGCATGGGCAACTGCCTCATCCGTAATACGCTTGAGTTCGATGAGCTTGCCGTTAATATGACCACCATCCGCTGTGACGACCACCTTGGCCTGGGCATCCGCAATCCGAGCGTGCAGCGCCTCGGTCGAAAGGCCCCCGTACACAACCATGTGGACGGCACCAAGCTTGGCCGTGGCCAGCATCGCGATAGGCTGCTCCGGAATGCGGGGCATATAGATCGCGACGCGGTCGCCTTTGTTGATGCCAAGCGAACGGAGCACGTTGGCGAAGCGGTTGACCTGCTCGTTAAGTTCAGCGTAGGAGAGGGTTCGGCTAGCGCCGTCTTCGCCTTCCCAGATGAGTGCAGTCTGGCTCCCGCGTGCAGCGAGATGGCGTTCCAGGGCATTCGTTACGACGTTGGTCTTGCCGCCAACAAACCATTTGTAGAAGGGCGCTTGCCGGTCATCAAGCACTTGCGTGAAGGGCGTATGCCACGTAATGTCTTGCGCAGATTCACGCCAAAATGCATCGGGATCCTCAAGTGAACGGCGATAAAGCCTCTGATAATCGCCCACTTGAGCCTCCATCGCGAGCTGCGGATTAGGCGGCGGGACTTGGTGATCGCCACCGTAGGCCGCATGGAGGTCGGCACCGGATCGATTCGCATCAGCCTGCATCATTGCATCTCCTATTTTGGCATCGAGAAGGCGCAGGAAACGGGGTTCGTTCCTGCGCCGTATGATACGTTCGATGAGCCCGACAATCAAGGCAGACCCAGATTTGGTCAACCAGCGTTGACCTTAGGCCGGGGTTGGTTAGGGTTCTTCGCCGGCTTCCTCGTGAACCGAAACGTTTTTGGTCTCTTTCACAAAGAGCGTGCCAATCACGAAGGTGATCAGGGCGACAGCAATGGGCCAGATCAAGCCGGCATAAATGTAGTTCGCCTTGATTGTTGGATTCGCCGACACTGCGGCACGGACTGAAAGCGCCGTCGCAATAAAGGGGAGCCAGCCACCAAAGTAGCCATTGCCGACGTGGTAAGGCAAGCTGACCGAAGTATAGCGGATCCGAGCCGGAAAGGCTTCAACCAGAAAAGCTGCAATTGGGCCATACACCATACCAACCGTCGCCAGCAATATCCAGATGAGTAGACCGATTACAAACAGGTTCGGCTGGAGTGCATGGGTCAGCGGTTTACCGGCTGCATCCAGGGCAGCTTTACCTGTCGCATCGACCAACGGCCCGATCGGCCCAGCAGCAGCTTTGATCCCGCTGAAGATAGGATAAATCAGTAGGGCACCGAGCAGATTACCAGCCATCATCACTGGCTTCCGGCCGAGCCGGTCAGATAGCGCGCCGAAGAGCACAAAGAATGGGAGGCCAAACAGGAGCGCCAAGGCGACGACAGTATCTGCCTGATTTAGGTCGATGCCCACCCCCTTGCTTTTGAGGAAGGTGCTGATATAGAACTGCGCTGTATACCAGATGACGGCTTGACCAGCTGCCGCACCAAAAAGCACCAGCAGCATAATGCCCCAATTCTTGCGGCTACCTAGGGCGTCGGTGAGCGGTGTCTTCGAGGTTTTGCCCTCAGCCTTCAGCTTGCTAAACAAGGGCGACTCTTTCATTCGGCTGCGAATGTAGACCGAGATGGCAACCAGGAAGATCGACAAGAGGAACGGGATACGCCAGCCATAGGAGGCATAGCTGGCCGGGCTCATCGAGCCGCGCACAACCAGAATCACGAGCAACGAGACGAAGAGGCCGGCCGTTGCAGTAATCTGAATGAAGCTGGTATAGAAGCCACGACGATTTTCGGGCGAATGTTCGGCGACATAGGTGGCCGCTCCGCCATACTCCCCGCCAAGCGCTAGGCCCTGGATGATGCGGATGAGTACCAGGATCAGGGGTGCGGCTATGCCGATCGAGGCATAGGTCGGCAGGAGGCCGATCAAGGTCGTTGAGCCGCCCATAATCAGCAACGTGACCAGAAAGGCATATTTACGACCGACTAAATCACCGACGCGACCAAAGACCAGCGCACCGAAGGGACGTGCGGCAAAGCCGGCACCGAAGGTCGCAAAGGTGCTAAGCAAGGCGGCATTGGGATCACGCGAAGGAAAGAAGTTCGCGGCAATAACAGTGGCCAAGCTGCCGAAGATGTAGAAATCGTACCATTCGATCATCGTGCCCAAGGCGGACGCCATGATCACCTTCCAGATCGTAGGCGTATCGACAATGGTGGATGAGGCTACGCGTCCCACAGACGCAGACCCCAATGTGTAGTCCTTCGCCATGAAAGGTTCCTCCTCGACATCGTAGGGGGAATACAGCCAACGGGGAAACGATACGACCAAACGAACGAAGGGTAGCTAACCTCCTTCCGCCGCAGAGCTATTTAATTGAGCCTGATCGGGTTTAGGATTTTAGTATAGCAGTCGCACGGCAATTCATCAAGCTATGCACGACGCCGCACATCTGAAGGTGGCATTGTTGTTGCTGCTCGTTGCCGTTAAGGTATTGAACGTCATAGGGGAACGGGAAGGAGTTGGGTATGGAGTCGCGGGTGTGGGCAGGAGTAGTAGCCGGAGCAGCAGGAACCGTCGCGCTCAATATAGCAACGTATGCCGACATGGCGCTTCGTGGTCGCCCGGCCAGTGAAGTGCCAGACAAGCTGGCCGGAGCGCTTGCCGATCAAGCCGGGGTTGACCTGCGAGGGTCCGGCCCAGATGCTGAGAAAACCGCGTCGAATCGTCGCACCGGAATTGGTTCACTGATGGGCTATGGTACGGGTCTCGGCGTTGGTATAGCTTATGGATTAGTACGTCCACAGATCGATGACTTACCACCGGTGATTGCCAGTGTCGTGGTCGGGCTGGCGGCGATGGCAACCAGCGATCTCCCGGCGACACTATCAGGTGCTACCGACCCCGCGACCTGGGGCGCGTCAGGCTGGTTGTCTGATGTCGGCTTCCATCTGGTCTATGGGTTCGCTACAGTCATGACGTATGACGCTTTGGTTGACAACTAACGTACGAGACTGTCAAATAGATAAGCACGAATAAGTGTTGGGTCAAGTTGGAGAATGAATGTGCCAGGTCCACATATTGTGGTGTTGGAGTGGGCAGTGCTGCATGGTGAACGTCCGCGGAGCGCAGGGAAGAATGCGCGACTGGACGTACACGGTCGCGAGGTGCGCGTCCCGCTGCTACGTATTACGGACAGCGAGGGAGCGCGTGGCTTCGGAGCCTGTCATGCTGGACCTGATCAGCTTCAGCCATTAGTGGGTATCAGTCTTGATGCGCTGTTTGACCCGGAGCAGGGTGTCCGTGAGCCATGGCAAGCATTTGAGTACCCAATCTGGGATCTCGTCGGCCAGCGAACTGGGCGTCCAGTCTATGCCCTTGCCGTCGAAACCGTGGGTCGGGCGGTGGACGTGCCTTTCCAAGTTCCCTGCTATGACACGTCGCTCTACTTCGACGATCTCCATCTCCCATCGGACGAGGCAGCGGCTGAGCTGATCGCTCAAGAAGTGTGGGAGGGCTACGAGCGTGGGCATCGCGCCTTTAAAATTAAGGTCGGGCGAGGTGCGCGCCACCTCCCGCTGGAGAGCGGGACGCGACGCGACATTGCGATTGTGCGGAGTGTGCGGGCGGCGGTCGGTCATCAGCCGCCGATCATGCTTGATGCCAACAATGGCTACAACCTCAACCTTGCAAAGTACGTCCTGCAAGAGACAGCCGATTGCGGAATCTTCTGGCTCGAAGAGCCATTCCATGAAGACAACGTGCTGTATGCCGATCTCAAAGCGTGGTTGGCCAAGCACCGCCTGCCGGTCCTGATTGCAGATGGCGAAGGACAGGCCGATCCGCGGTTGGTCACTTGGGCACAGGCCGGTCTGGTGGATGTGCTTCAGTATGACATCTTTGCGTACGGTCTGACCCGCTGGTTGCGGTTGAGTCGCGAGCTTGACCGGGTGGGAGTACGATCAGCGCCGCATCATTATGGGGGGCATTTCGGCAACTATGCTGCCTGCCACCTAGCCGGTGCGGTGCAGCATTTTGCCTTCGTGGAGTGGGATGAAGCAACAACGCCCGGTCTTGAGACGTCAGGGTATGTGGTTCATGAGGGACAGGTCAAGGTCCCTGCTCGTCCAGGTTTTGGTCTGGATCTGGACGAGGAGCTATTTCAGCGTGCAGTCGCTAAAAACGGCCTCAGCTTCAAACTGTAATGGGTACATGAGAGTAGGGAGACAGTCGTGCGCAGAGATCAAGCGCGCGGGCGGCGTAAGCAGGGTGCAAATGCGCAACGGTGCGTTACCGGCTGTGGATGTGTGGGTTGAGGGATGAAGGTAGCAGCAGGCTCATGATAATGTCCGCGACTTCGGTAGGGCTCCGGTCGTCGGTCGGGATTGCGGTGCCAAACAGGGGGTCGTGTAGTGCTGTCAGCCCCTGCTGGATGTGATCCAAGCGCCACGCGACGGCCCGAACGTCGGAGCTTGCTAGAATGCGCGCGTGCAAGGTGTCCGGCGAGGCCATGAGGCACACGCAGACAAGGTCAGGATCGACTCGGCGGAAGCCATCCATGATGCTCGTGTAATAATCGGGCCGCGTGATGGTCATGGGAACGATGAGCGACCCGCCATCGCTGACCTGCACCAACCGCGCAACCTCGACCGTCAGAATACGCCACAGCAAGTGGTCCTGATAGTCAGCGGCCTGTTCAACGCTGCTGACAAGGTGGCGGACACAGGTACCAATGATCTCGGGATCGTACACCATGGCTTGGTGCAGGCGACTGGCAAGGAGGTAGGCTGTCGTCGTTTTGCCAACACCAAACGGCCCATTTATAAAGATAATCACCGTCAGATCTTAGCATTGCGAGGGAGGCAGTGGCAAGCCGCGAGGGTTAGAACACGCATGCTACAATGTGCTCGATCCACCTACAGCAGCGGTGTAGGAGTTTGCCCCTTCATCATGCCACTTCAAATCAGATCTGCAAATTGACGAGGGGTCACGATTTTGAGGCTGCCGACTTCCTTGAGTGAGAGCAGATCCTCGTCGCCAGTCACCAGATAATCGGCCTGGCCGACATGCCCATAGGCGATCAGATAATCGTCTTTTCGGTCCCGTCCTACCTCAGGAAAAGGCTCTTCTATGGTAGGGATCGTCTCGGCATTTGCCAAGAGCGTATCGACCAGCAGTTCTATCCGAACTGACTCAATTCTTTGGGCACGATAGGGCTTTGTCGCAATCCTGCGCTTGAGTTCTTCCAGGAGGTCGGCTGAGACGAGGAGGGTAAAGATCCCAACGATCGCAGCTTCAACGATCATGTTGATGGGGCTGCTACCTTGCGGAGTCA